>NZ_JBIRBA010000014.1:0-247339 GCF_044326345.1 Actinomadura sp. 9N215
TGCCACAGTCCCCAGGCGATGGATTGTGCGGGGAGGTGGTGGGTGTGGCGGTGGTGGGCGAGGGCGTCGAGGTAGGCGTTGGCGGCGGCGTAGGCGGCTTGTCCGGGGCTGCCGAGGGTGGCGGCGGCGGAGGAGAACAGGACGAACGCGGCCAGGTCGTGGTGTCGGGTGGCGTGGTGCAGGTGGCGGGCGGTGGTGGCCTTGGCGTGCCAGACCCGGCGGAGTTGGTCGGGGGCGAGGGTGGTGAGGGTCGCGTCGTCCAGCACTGCGGCGGTATGGATCACTGCCGTCAGGTTGAGGTCGTGGACCAGGTCGGTGACGGTGGCCGCGTCGGTCAGGTCGGCCGCGACGATCTGGACCTGCGCGCCCAGATCAGTGAGTTTGGTCTTCAGGGTGTCGGCGCCGGGGGCGTTGGGGCCGCGGCGGCTGACCAGGAGGAGGTGTTTGGCGCCCCAGGTGCGGGCCAGGTGTTCGGCGACCAGGCCGCCCAGGGTGCCGGTGCCGCCGGTGATCAGAACCGTCCCCTCCGGATCGAGCGGGGCGCCTTCCCCGGCGGGGTCGCTCGCGCGCTTCAGGCGGGGGACCAGAATGCGTCCCGCGCGGATCGCCATCTGCGGTTCGTCCTGCTCAAGGGCCGTGCCCACCTGGTCGAGCCGGCCGTCGGAGTCGAGGTCGATCAGGGTGAAGCGGCCGGGGTTCTCGGACTGCGCGCTGCGCAGCAGGCCCCAGGCGCTCGCGCTCACCGTGTCGACGTCATCGCCGGTGGGGACGGCGCCCTGGCTGAGGAAGACGAGCCGGGTGTCGTCGAGCTTGGGCTCGGCCAGCCATTCCTGGACGAGTGCCAAGAGCTCTTCGAGCGCGGACAAGCCGTCCCCGGCCTCCACGTCGGGCGTGCGAGCCAGGACCACCGGAGGCGGCGGCGCGTCGCCCTCCAGCAGCGCCGGGACGCTCTCCAGGACCGGCCAGTCCTCCGTCCGTCCGGACGACGGGACGGGGAGGACCTCCCAATCGATCGTGAACAGGCCGCGCTTCCCCTGGGCCGCGTTCCGGTCCCGCTGGATCCGCTCCGGTGTGGTCGCGCGGGGGACCATCGAGTCCACCGTGAGCACGGGCGCGCCCGCCGGGTCGGTCACGGTGATCGCCCACCCCCGGCCCGCCGCCGGGCTGAGGCGCACCCTGACCGTGGAGGCGCCCGTGGCCCAGAGCGTCACGCCGTTCCAGGCGAACGGCAACCACACCTCGCCGCCGCCGTCCGGGTCGTCGTCCCGGCCGGTGAGCAGCGCGGGGTGCAGCGCCGCGTCCAGCAGCGCGGGATGGATGCCGAACGCGCCGTGCTCGCCCGCGGCCTCGGGCAGCGCCACCTCGGCCAGGAGGTCGCGGTCGTCCCGCCAGACCGCGCGGAGCCCCCGGAACGCGGGGCCGTACCCGTACCCGGCGTCCTCGGCCCGCTCGTAGAACCCCGCGACGTCGACGGCCTGCGCGCCGGGCGGAGGCCAGACGCCGGTCAGGCCCGTGCCGTCCGCGGGCGCCTCGGGAGTGAGGACGCCCTCGGCGTGGAGGCTCCATTCGCGGTCCGGTTCGGCGTCGGGGTCCTGGCTGGAGAACACGCGTACGCCGCGCCGTCCGTCGGGCCCGGCGGCGTCCACCGCGACCTGCACCTGCAGGGAGCCCGTCTCGGGGACGATCAGCGGGGCCCGCAGCACCAGTTCCTCGACGCCGGAGCAGCCCGCCGCGTCCGCCGCGCGCAGCGCCCATTCGACCATGCCCGCACCCGGGACCAGCACCGTCCCGCCCACGCCGTGGTCTCCCAGCCAGCCGCTTTCCGCCACCTGCCCGGTGAGCAGGAGCCCCCCGTCGGCGAGGTCCACGGCGTCCGGCAGCGAGCCGGGCGTGTTGCCCTGGGCCAGCCAGTAGCGGTGGTGTTGGAAGGCGTAGGTGGGGAGTTCGATGGTGTTGGCGGTGGGGAGGGTGGGTGTCCAGTCGGTGGGGGTGCCGGTGGTGTGGGCTTGGGCGAGGGCGTGGAGGAGTTGGGTGTGGTCGTCGTGGTCGCGTCGGAGGGTGGGGATGGTGGTGGCGGTGTGGTGGTTGTGGTGGTCGATGGTTTGTTGGATGCCGATGGTCAGGACGGGGTGGGGGCTGGTTTCGATGAAGGTGCGGTGGCCGTCGCGCAGGAGGTGTTGGACGGTGTCGGCGAAGCGGACGGGTTGCCGCAGGTTGGTGACCCAGTAGTCGGCGTCGAGTGTGGTGGTGTCGATCGGCGCGGCCGCGACAGTGGAGTAGAACGCGACGTCGGTGCGCCTGGGCTGGATCCCGGTGAGCAGGTCCTTGATGTGGTCGGCGATCTGGTCGACCTGGGGCCCGTGGGAGGCGTAGTCGACGTCGATGAGGCGGGCGCGGACGCCCTGCGCTTCGCACGCGGCGACGGCTGCGGCGATCTGGTCGGGTGGACCGGACACGACCGTGGTCTCGGGTCCGTTGACGGCGGCGATGGTGATCTGGTCGAGGCCGGTGAGTAGGTGGTGGGTGTGGTGTTCGCTGGTGGCGAGTGAGGCCATGGCGCCGTGGCCGGAGAGTTTGCGGAGGGCTTGGCTGCGCAGGGCGACGATTTTGGCGGCGTCGTCGAGGGTGAGTGCTCCGGCGACGCAGGCGGCGGCGATTTCGCCTTGGGAGTGGCCGATGACGGCGGCGGGGTGGATGCCGTGGTGCGCCCAGACGGCGGCGAGGGAGACCATCACCGCCCACAGGGTGGGTTGCAGGACGTCGACCTGGTCCAGGTCGGCGGGACTGGTCAACGCCTGGGTGAGGGACCAGTCGACATGGGGGGACAGAGCGTCCTGGCATTCGGCGATGCGGTCGGCGAAGGTGGGGGAGTCGTCCAGGAGGCGGACGCCCATCCCGGCCCATTGCGAGCCTTGGCCGGGGAACACCAGCACCGGTCCCGGCCCGGTCGTTGCCTTGCCGGTGACCACGGAGGGGTGGGGCCGGTCATCGGCCAGCGCGCGCAGCCCGGCGAGCAGGTCCGCGCGGTTTTGACCGATCACGACCGCGCGATGCTCGAACGCCGACCGCGTCTTGGCCAGCGACCAGCCCACATCCGTCACCGCCTGCTCGGGATGGTCCTCGACGTGGGCGGCGAGCTTCTCGGCCTGTCCGCGCAGGGCTTCGGCGCCGTCGGCGGACAGGAGCCACGGCACGGGCCGATCGAGGGCGGGCTCGTCCGGCGGCCTGGTCTCCGCCTCGGTCTCGGGTACCTGCTCCACGATCAGGTGGGCGTTCGTCCCGGAGATGCCGAAGGACGACACGCCCGCGCGCCGGGGGCGTTCCCCGTTCGCCCATTCCCGGGATTCGCTGAGGAGCCGGATGTCCCCGGCGGACCAGTCGACGTGCGGAGTGGGTTCGTCGATATGGAGGGTGGCGGGCAGGACGCCGTGGCGCATCGCCATGACCATCTTGATCACGCCCGCGATCCCGGCCGCGGCCTGCGTGTGACCGATGTTCGACTTGATCGACCCCAGCCACAAAGGGCGATCGCGGTCTTGGCCATAGGTCGCGAGAAGGGCCTGCGCCTCGATCGGGTCGCCCAGCGTGGTGCCGGTGCCGTGCGCCTCGACGGCGTCCACATCGGACGGCGACAGACGCGCGTTCGCCAACGCCTGGCGGATCACACGTTGCTGCGACGGGCCGTTGGGCGCGGTCAGCCCGTTGGAGGCGCCGTCCTGGTTGACCGCCGACCCCCGGATGACGGCCAGCACCCGGTGACCGTTGCGCCGTGCGTCCGACAACCGCTCCACGAGCACCAGGCCCACGCCCTCGGAGAACCCCGCGCCGTCCGCCGCAGCCGCGAACGCCTTGGAGCGCCCGTCCGGCGCCAGGCCGCGCTGACGGGAGAACTCGATGAACGCGCCGGGCGTGGCCAGGACGGTCGCGCCGCCCGCGAGCGCCATCGTGCACTCGTCCTGCCGCAGCGCCTGGCAGGCCATGTGCAGCGCCACGAGCGACGACGAGCAGGCCGTGTCGACGGTGACCGCGGGCCCCTCCAGGCCGAAGGTGTACGCGATCCGGCCCGACATGACGCTGGTGGTGCTGCCGGCGAGGAGATAGCCCTCGACCTCGTCGGACGATGGCCCGCCCGATGCCCCGTAGCCCTGGAACGTCCCGCCGGTGAACACGCCGGTGGCGCTCCCGGGCAGTTCGTCCCGCCGCAGCCCGGCGTGCTCGAACGCCTCCCAGGCGGTCTCCAGGAGAAGCCGCTGCTGCGGGTCCGTCGCGAGCGACTCGCGCGGGCTGATCCCGAAGAACTCCGCGTCGAACCCGGCGACGTCCGACAGGAACCCTCCCTCGCGGGTGTGGCTGGTGCCGGGATGGCCGGGGTCGGGATGGAAGAGGCGGTCGAGGTCCCAGCCCCGGTCGCCGGGGAAGGGGACGATGGCGTCCACGCCGTCGGCGACCAGCCGCCACAGCTCGCCGGGGGTGGTCACGCCGCCCGGGTACCGGCACGCCATCCCGATGATGGCGATCGGTTCCCGGGCCCGGTCCGTCACCTCGCGGAGCCGCCGCCGCGCCTGGCGCAGGTCGGTGGTGGCGCGCTTGAGGTAGGTGCGCAGCTTCTCGTCATCAGCAGCCAAGGTTGATCGACCTCACTCGACGGGGCCCGGGTCGTGGTTCAGTTCCTGATCGAGGACCTGGAACAGCTCGTCGTCGGTGGCCGACTCCAGATCGGCGTCGTCGGCGGCGGCGTCGTCCGGTCCGCGGCGCAGGTCGCGCAGGATGTCCGCCAGCCTTTCGGCGACCTCGGCCCGCTCCTCGCCGCCCGCTTCGGTGTCGAGCGCCGAGACCGCGGCGGCGATCCGGTCGAGGTCGGTCAGCAGCGAGCGGCCGTCCGGCGCGGGGGCGGCGGTCCGCGCGGACGGCGCGACGGCCTCGGCGAGGAGCCGCGCGACCGCCGCCGGGGTCGGATGGTCGAAGGCGAGCGTGGCGGGCAGCCGCAGCCCGGTGGCGGCGCCGAGGAGGTTGCGCAGCTCCACGGCGGTCAGCGAGTCGAAGCCGAGGTCGCGGAAGTTCTGCTCGGGGTGGAGGGCCTCGTCCGAACCGTGCCCGAGCACGGCCGCGGCGTGCGTGCGGACCAGATCGAGCAGCGCCGCCTCGCGCTCCTCGGGGGGCATGGCGGCGAACCTCCCGCCGGGCGCCGACGAGGGCGCGGCGGCGGCCGCGGCCTGGGGCCTCGCCTTCCGCACGAGCTGCCGGAGGATCGCGGGCGGTTCCGCCTTCTCCGCGTGCGCGCGGAGGGCGGGCAGGTCCAGCGCGATGGGGACGACGAGAGGACGCCCGGTTTCGAGGGCCGCGTCGAACAGCGCGAGGCCCAGCTCGGCGTCCAGGCCGCCGATGCCGGTGCGCGCCATCCTGGCCCGGTCGGCGTCCGTCATGCCGCCCGTCATGCCGGTGGACTGGACCCAGTACCCCCAGGCGAGGGACGTCGCGGGCAGGCCCTGGGCGTGGCGGTGCGTCGCGAGCGCGTCCAGGTAGGCGCTGGCGGCCGAGTAGTTTCCCTGGCCGGCCGCGCCGAGCAGGCCCGCCGCCGCGGAGAACAGGACGAACGCCGACAGGTCGCGGTCGCGGGTGAGGTCGTGCAGGTTCCACGCCGCGACCGCCTTGGCCTGGAGCACGGCGTCGCACCGCTCGGGGGTCAGCGCCTGGACGGTGCCGTCCATGAGCACCCCCGCGGCGTGGACGACCCCGGTGAGCGGGCGGTCCTCGGGGACGGCGTCCAGCAGGGCGGCCAGCGCGGCCCGGTCGCCGGCGTCGCAGGCGGCGACGGTGACGCGCGCGCCCGCCGCCGTCAGCTCCTCGGCCAGCTCCGCCGCGCCTGGTGCGTCCGGGCCGCGCCGGCTGGTGAGCAGCAGGTTCCGGACGCCGTGCCGGGCGACCAGGTGGCGGGCGGTGGCGGCGCCGAGCGTCCCGGTGCCCCCGGTGACCAGCACGGTGCCCCCGGGCACCAGCGCCGTGCCGCCTGTGACCAGCGCCGTTCCGCCGGGATCGGGCGCCGCCGCCGGGATCGTGACGATGATCTTGCCGATGTGCCGGGCCTGGGTGAAGTGGCGGAACGCCTCGGGGGCCTGGCGGATGTCCCACGTCGTCAACGGGAGCGGCCGGAGCGTCCCGTCCTCGAACAGGTCCGACAGCGCGGCGAGCATCTCCGCGACACGGTCGGGACCGGCGGTCTCCAGGAGGTCGAACGCGGTGTAGGAGACCCCGTCGTACCGCTCGCGGACCTCGTCCGGGTCGCGGACGTCGGTCTTGCCCATGTCGACGAACCGGCCGCCGGGGGCGAGCAGCCGCAGGGACGCGTCAACGAACTCGGCGGCCAGGGAGTTGAGCACCACGTCGAACGCGCCCGCCGTCTCCCGGAAGGCCTCCTCGAAGTCGAGCGTGCGGGACGACGCGATGCGGCTCGGGTCGACGCCGCGCTCGCGCAGCGCGCCCCACTTGCCGGGGCTCGCCGTGGTGAACACGTCCGCCCCCCAGTGCCGGGCGAGCTGGAGCGCGGCGAGGCCGACGCCGCCCGTGGCGGTGTGGAGCAGCAGCCGCTGCCCGGGCCGCAGCCGCCCCAGGTCGGACAGGCCGAAGTAGGCGGTCAGGAACGCCGACGGCGCTCCCGCCGCCTGGGCGAACGTCCAGCCCGGGGGGACGGGCGCGATCAGGCGCCGGTCCGTGGTGACGACGGGGCCGATGCCGTCGAAGAGGCCCATGACCCTGTCGCCGGGCGAGAACCCGTCCACGTCCGGGGCCGCCTCGACGACGATCCCCGCGCCGTCGCAGCCGGGCGGCGTCCCGTCGTCGACCATGCCGAGCGTGATGAGCACGTCGTGGAAGTTCAGGCCGCCCGCGCGCAGCGCCACGCGCACCTCGCCCGGCCCGAGCGGCCGGTCGGCGTCCTGGCTCTCCACCAGGGCGAGGTCGTCGACGCTGCCGCCGCCGCCGACGAGGCCGAGCCGCCATCCGGCCGCGCCGGCGGGCGGGGAGAGCCGCTTCGCCGTGTCCTCGTGGTCGAGGCGCGGCACGTACGGGTGGCCCTCGCGCAGCGCCAGCTCCGGCTCGTGCGAGGCCAGCGCCGCGGGGAGCGCCCGGACGGAGGCCTCCGCTGAGTCGAGGTCGAGCAGCACGAACCGGCCGGGGTTCTCGGAATCGGCGCTGCGGACCAGGCCCCACAGCGCCGCCGCGGGCAGGTCGCTCAGGACGTCGTAGGCGTCGGCGGCGACCGCGCCCCTCGTCACGACGGCCAGCCTGACGGTGGAGAGCAGGGGGTCGGCCAGCCACGACTGGAGCAGGGCGAGGGCGTCGCGGACGACGTCCCGCATCTCGTCGCCTCCGCCGGTGAACGGCGCGAGGACGATGTCGGGCGCAGCGCCGCCGCCGGCGATGGCCGTGCTGAGCGCACGCGGGTCACGGTGTCGCGGGACCTCCGGCAGCGCCGCCGCCAGCGGATCGTCCCGGGAGGACGACAGGACGGCCAGCCGGGGCGGCGGCGCGTCCTGCGGCAGCGGCCGGCGAAGCCAGCCGACCCGGAACAGGCGGTTCCTCGTGATGGCGGCCGCCGGCGACAGCTCCCCGGCCGGCGCGGGCCGCATGACCAGCGTGTCGAGGGTGACGACGGGTGCGCCTTCGGGGTCGGCGGCGGTGAGCGTGAGGCGGTCGTCCCCGGCGGCGCCGATCCGGACCCGGAGCGCCGTCGCCCCAGCCGCGTGCAGCCGCAGGCCTCGCCACGAGAACGGCAGCCGGACCGGCCCGCCGGATTCCGCGTCGGCGGCCAGCGCGTGGGCGTGCAGGGCGGCGTCGAGAAGTGCGGGATGGATCCCGTAGCCGGACGCGTCCGCGCGCACCACCTCGGGGAGCGAGACCTCGGCGTAGACGTCGCCGTCCAGCCGCCAGGCGGCCGTCAGTCCCTGGAACGCCGGGCCGTAACCGTACCCGTGGTCGCCGAGGCCCGGGTAGAAGCCGCCGACGTCGATCGGCACGGCACCGGGCGGCGGCCAGGCGCCGTCCGGCGCGGCCGGGCGATCCGATGAGGAGGGCGCCACGGTGCCCGAGGCGTGCCGCGTCCACGCGGGCGAACCGTCGCCGCCGCCCGCGGCACGCGCGTGGACGGTGAAGGACCGCCGTCCGGCCTCGTCGGCCGCCGCCACCGCCACTTGAACCTCGACGCCCGCCCCGTCCGGGATCACCAGCGGTGCTTCGAGGGCGAGATCGGCGACCTCGTCGCAGCCCGCGCGGGCCGCGGCGTGCAGCGCCAGCTCGGCGAACGCCGTCCCGGGGAGCAGCACGGCGCCGAGGACGGCATGGTCGGCGAGCCACGGATGGGACTGGAGGGACAACCGCCCGGTCAGCAGGTCCGCCGCTTCGTCGGCCGGCTCGACCGCCGCGCCGAGGAGGGGATGTCCCGCGTCCGCGAGTCCGAGGTCGGCGGGGTCGCCTCCGGTGGGTCGCTTCTCCAGCCAGTAGCGGTGGTGTTGGAAGGCGTAGGTGGGGAGTTCGATGGTGTTGGCGGTGGGGAGGGTGGGTGTCCAGTCGGTGGGGGTGCCGGTGGTGTGGGCTTGGGCGAGGGCGTGGAGGAGTTGGGTGTGGTCGTCGTGGTCGCGTCGGAGGGTGGGGATGGTGGTGGCGGTGTGGTGGTTGTGGTGGTCGATGGTTTGTTGGATGCCGATGGTCAGGACGGGGTGGGGGCTGGTTTCGATGAAGGTGCGGTGGCCGTCGTGCAGGAGGTGTTGGACGGTGTCGGCGAAGCGGACGGGTTGCCGCAGGTTGGTGACCCAGTAGTCGGCGTCGAGTGTGGTGGTGTCGATCGGCGCGGCCGCGACGGTGGAGTAGAAGGGGATCTCTGTGGGGCGGGGCTGGACGTCGGCCAGGAGGCCCTTGATGTGGTCGGCGATCTGGTCGACGTGGGGGCTGTGGGAGGCGTAGTCGACGTCGATGAGGCGGGCGCGGACGCCTTGTTCCTCGCTGATGCCGACGGCGGCGGCGACTTGGTCGGGTGGCCCGCAGATGACGGTGCTCTCGGGTCCGTTGACGGCGGCGATGGTGATTTGGTCGAGGCTGGTGAGTAGGTGGTGGGTGTGGTGTTCGCTGGTTGCGAGTGAGGCCATGGCGCCGTGGCCGGAGAGTTTGCGGAGGGCTTGGCTGCGCAGGGCGACGATTTTGGCGGCGTCGTCGAGGGTGAGTGCTCCGGCGACGCAGGCGGCGGCGATTTCGCCTTGGGAGTGGCCGATGACGGCGGCGGGGTGGATGCCGTGGTGCGCCCAGACGGCGGCGAGGGAGACCATCACCGCCCACAGGGTGGGTTGCAGGACGTCGACCTGGTCCAGGTCGGCGGGGTTGGTCAGGACGTGGGTGAGAGACCAGTCGGTGTAGGGGGCCAGGGCTTGTTCGCATTCGGCGATGCGGACGGCGAAGGTGGGGGAGTCGTCCAGGAGGCGGACGCCCATCCCGGCCCATTGCGAGCCTTGGCCGGGGAATACCAGCACCGGTCCTGGCCCGGTGGTGGCTTTGCCGGTCACTACGGAGGGGTGGGGCCGGTCATCGGCCAGCGCGCGCAGCCCGGCGAGCAGGTCCGCGCGGTTTTGGCCGATCACGACCGCGCGATGCTCGAACGCCGACCGCGTCTTGGCCAGCGACCAGCCCACGTCGGCCACGGTCGCGTCGGGGACGGCGTCCAGGTGCCCGGCCAGGGCTCTGGCCTGCGCCTGGAGCGCCTGCGGGCTGCGGGCGGACAGCGTCCAGGGCACCGGACGGTCCGTCCCGGGAGTCGGCGGGATTCGCTCGTCCGGCGCCTCGGGCTCGGGGGCCTGCTCCACGATCAGGTGGGCGTTCGTCCCGGAGATGCCGAACCCGGACACCCCCGCTCGCCGCGGACGGTCCGTGTCCGGCCAGTCGATCTGATCGGTGAGGAGCCGTACCGTGCCCGATGACCAGTCGACGTGCGGGGTGGGTTCGTCGACGTGGAGGGTGGCGGGCAGGACGCCGTGGCGCATCGCCATGACCATCTTGATCACGCCCGCGATCCCGGCCGCGGCCTGCGTGTGACCGATGTTCGACTTGATCGACCCCAGCCACAGTGGCCGGTCGCGGTTCTGCCCGTAGGTGGCTTGGAGGGCTTGCGCCTCGATCGGGTCGCCCAGCGTGGTGCCGGTTCCGTGCGCCTCGATGACGTCCACATCGGACGGCGACAGACGCGCGTTCGCCAGGGCCTGACGGATGACGCGCTGCTGCGACGGGCCGTTGGGCGCCGTCAACCCGTTGGAGGCGCCGTCCTGGTTGACCGCCGACCCCCGGATGACGGCCAGCACCCGGTGGCCGTTGCGCCGCGCGTCCGACAGCCGCTCCAGGACGAGCGCGCCCGCGCCCTCGCCCCAGCCGGTGCCGTCGGCGGCCGCCGCGAACGGCTTGCAGCGCCCGTCCGCCGCGAGGCCGCGCTGCCGGGAGAACTCGATGAACGCGCCGGGCGTCGCGATCACGGTGACGGCCCCGGCGAGCGCCAGGCCGCACTCGCGGCGCCGCAGCGCGTGCGCGGCGAGGTGGATGGCGACCAGCGACGACGAGCAGGCCGTGTCGACGGTGACGGCGGGCCCCTCCAGGCCGAAGGTGTACGCGATCCGGCCCGACGCCACGCTGCCGAGGTTGCCGGTGCCGACGTAGCCCTCGACCTCGCTGGTCATGTCACCGATGTACGACAGGTAGTCGTACGAGCTCACGCCCGCGAACACGCCGGTTTCGCTGCCGTCCAGGGCCTCCTTGGCGAGCCCGGCGCGCTCGAACGCCTCCCAGGCGGTCTCCAGGAGCATCCGCTGCTGCGGGTCCATCGCGACGGCCTCGCGCGGGCTGATGCCGAAGAAGCCCGCGTCGAAGCCGGCCGCGTCGTCGCAGAAGCCGCCCTCGGTCACGTAGGACGTGCCGTACCGCTCGTGGTCGGGGTCGTAGAGACGCGCGAGGTCCCAGCCGCGGTCGCCGGGGAACTCCGAGATGGCGTCGCCGCGGTCGCGCACCAGTCGCCACAGGTCCTCGGGGGAGCGGATCCCGCCCGGGTACCGGCAGGCCATGCCGACGACGGCGATCGGCTCCGACAGCGCGGACTCGGCGTCGCCGAGCCTCCGCCGCGCCTCCCGCAGCTCGGCCGTGACCCACTTGAGGTGGTCGAGCAGCTTCTCCTCGTTCGGCATCTGCCCCGGGCTCCTTCCCTCGGCGGCCAACGCGCTCACGCCTTCCCGAACTCGTCGGAGATGAGGTCGAAGATCTCGTCGGCCGTCGCGGTCTCCAGGTCGCGCTGAGCGGCGGGATCCCGGTCGGCGTCCCCTCCCGGCTCGCTCCATTTGGCCAGCAGCGTCTGAAGCCGTCCTTGGATGCTGCGGCGGGCGGCCTCGTCCACCTCCCCTGGTCCGCACGCCGCGTCCCATTTCTCCAGGTCGGACAGCATCCGCGCGGCGGAGGGCTCCGCCCCGCCGTCCAGCTGCGCGTGGAGGAAGGCGGCGACGTCCTCCGGAGAGGGATGATCGAAGATCAGCGTCGGCGGCAGCGGGAGGCCGGACGCGGCGATGAGCCGGTTGCGCAGCTCGATGGCCGTGAGGGAGTCGAAGCCCAGCTCCGTGAACGGGCGGCCGGGCGTGACCGCGTCGGGATCGGCGTGCCCGAGCACGCTCGCGGTCTGCGTCTGGACGTGGCGCAGCAGGGCGTGCCGCCGCTGCGCCGGGGGAGCGCCGTCCATGAGCTGCCGGAGTGGCGGCGCATCGTCCCCGTCCGCGTCGGCGGCCGCGTCGTCCGTCGTCTTCGTGAGCTCGGACAGCAGGGCGCTCGGACGCTGCGCGGTGAAGGCGGCGGAGAACCTCTCCCAGTCGACGTCGGCGATCGTGACGGTCGCCTCGTCGTGATCGAGCGCCTGCTGGAGGGCCTTGACGGCGAGTTCCGGCACCAGGGGGCTGATCCCGCGGCGGCGGTAGTAGTCCAGGGCGCCGTCGTCCGCGGCCATGCCGCCGTCCGTCCAGGGTCCCCAGGCGATGCTGGTGGCGGGCAGCCCTTGGGCGCGGCGGTGCTCGGCGAGGGCGTCCAGGTAGGCGTTGGCGGCGCCGTAGGAACCCTGCCGTCCACCGCCCCACGTCGCGGCGGCGGAGGAGAACAGGACGAACGTCTTCAGGTCGAGGTCACGGGTCAGCTCGTGCAGGTGACCTGCCGCGAACGCCTTCGGGCCGACGACGCCCTCCACGTGCGGGACGTCGAACGCCTCGATGGGCATGTTCTCGGACTTCCCCGCAGCATGGATCACGGTGGTGAGCGGACGTTCCTCGGGGATCTGGTCGATGAGGTCGCGGAGGGCGTCGCGGTCGGAGACGTCGCAGGTGGTGATGGTGACGGTGTCGCCGAGTTCTGTTTGTAGTTCGTTGGCTCCTGGGGCGTTGGGGCCTTGTCGGCTGGCCAGGATGATGTGGGGTGCGCCGTTGGCGGTGAGCCAGCGTGCGATGTGGGCGCCGAGGCCGCCGGTGCCGCCGGTGATCAAGGTGGTGCCCTCGGGTCGCCAGGTGGTGGCGGCCTGAGACTCGGGCGCCCGCTGGATACGCCGCCCGAAGACGCCGGTGTCGCGAATGGCGATCTGGTCCTCGCCCCGGCTCTCGGCGAGCACTGTGCCCAGGTGGCGGTGGACGCGGTCGTCCAGCTCGGCGGGAAGGTCGATCAGCCCGCCCCAGACGTGGGGATGCTCCAGGGCGGCGGCCCGTCCCAGCCCCCAGATCTGGGCCTGGACCGGGTTGGGCAGGGAACCGGCGGGCGACGCGGCGGCCGTGGCACCCTGCGTGACGCACCACAGCGGCGCCGTGACGTCCGCGTTGGACAGTGCCTGGACGAGTTCCGCGGTCGCCGCCAGTCCCGAGGTGACCGCGGGGTGCTGGGGATGCGGCGTCTCGTCCAGCCCCAGAAGGCTGATGATCCCGGTCAGGTGCGCGTTCTCGGGCAGCTCGGTTCCGACCAGCGGGGTGGCCCCGTGTTCCTCCAGCGCGTGGACCACGGCCTGGACGGCGCGGTGATCCTCATGCCGCCGTGCGCGCACCACGAGCCAGGTGCCGTCGAGCCTCGCCTCGTCCGGTTCAGGTAGGCGCGTCCACCCACTGCTGTAGCGCCATCCGCCGATGATGTCGGCCTCCGTCGCCTCCGCGGACGCCGTCCTCGGCCAGTAGCGCTCGCGTTGGAAGGGATAGCTAGGCAGTTCGATGGCTGCGAGGTGGGTGGACGCGGGAAGAAATGGTGCCCAGTTGATGGGGGTGCCGGTGGTGTGCAGGTTGGCCAGGGCGTGAAGGTAGGCGTCGGTGTCGGGACGCTTGCTGGTGAGGGTGGTGATGGTGTTGGGCTGATCCAGGGTGTGCTGGACGGCGGTGGACAGGACGGGGTCGGCTCCCAGTTCGAGGAAGGTGGGGTTGGGGTCGGTGTGGGTGAGGGCGTGGTGGAACTGGACCGGTTGGCGGACCTGCCGCACCCAGTAGTGGGGGGTGGCGATGTCGCTGGCGGCGGGCTGCCCGGTGAGGGTGCTGATCAGCGGAATGGCCGGAGGGTGGTAGGTCAGGTCGCCGATGGCGGTTTCGAAGTCGTTGAGGATGGGGTCCATGAGTGGGCTGTGGAAGGCGTGGCTGGTGGTGAGGGTTCGGGTTTTGCGTCCTTGGTTGGCCCAGTGGGTGGTGAGGGTGGTGATGTGGGGTGCGGGTCCGGAGAGGACGGTGGTGGTGGGGGTGTTGTGGGCGGCGATGCTGACCTGGTCGGGTAGTCCGGGGGGTTGGGTGAGTTCGTCGGGGGTGGCGTGGATGGTGGCCATCGCCCCGCCGTCGGGCAGGGCGCCCATCAGGGTGGCGCGGGCGGCGACCAGCCGGCACGCATCCGACAGATCCAGGACGCCGGCGATGTGCGCGGCGGTGATCTCCCCGATCGAGTGCCCGATCACCACGTCCGGGTGGAGATCATGGCTCTGCAGCAGCCGGGCCAGCGCGGTTTGCACGGCGAACAGTCCGGCTTGGGCGTAGGTGGTGTGATCCAGCAACCCGCCCGGCTCACCCTCGAACACCACCTGCTTGAGCGGGTGTTCGGGCAGGTGCGGGTCCAGCAGCGCACAGACCTGGTCGAAGGCGGCGGCGAACACCGGATACCGCTCATACAGCCCGGCGCCCATCCCGGGACGCTGGCTGCCCTGCCCGGGAAACAACCACACCAAGGGCCCGGTGCTCGCGGCCGGGGCGTCGGGTGCCTCGGTGAGTTCGGCCAGCCCGGTGCGGAGTTGTTGGTGGGTGCGACCGAACACGACGGCGCGATGCTCGAACGTCGCCCGGGTGTCGACCAGGGCTCGTGCGACAGCGGCGATGTCGGGGGCCTCCAGGTCGGCCAACGCGCGGGCCTGGTCGCGCAATGCTTGGGGGGTGCGGGCCGACAGCACCCACGGCACCGGACCGACCGGCTCAACCGGCGCGACCGGCTCGGGGGCGGGCGCCGACTCCAGCACCACATGGGCGTTGGTGCCGGAGATGCCGAAGGATGAGACGCCCGCGCGTCGGGGACGTTCTCCGTTCGTCCATTCTTGGGATTCGGTGAGGAGCCGTACCGTGCCTGGCGACCAGTCGACGTGGGGGCTGGGTTCGTCGACGTGGAGGGTGCTGGGCAGGCGGCCGTGGCGCATCGCCATGACCATCTTGATCACGCCCGCGATCCCGGCCGCGGCCTGCGTGTGACCGATGTTGGATTTGATCGAGCCGAGCCAGAGGGGTCGGTCATCGGGGCGGTCTTGACCGTACGTCGCCAGAAGGGCTTGGGCCTCGATCGGGTCGCCCAGGGTGGTGCCGGTGCCGTGCGCCTCGACCGCGTCCACGTCCGACGGTGACAGGCGCGCGTTCGCCAACGCCTGGCGGATCACGCGTTGCTGGGACGGGCCGTTGGGAGCCGTCAGCCCGTTGGAGGCACCGTCCTGGTTGACCGCCGAGCCCCGGATGACGGCCAGCACCCGGTGGCCGTTGCGTCGCGCGTCCGACAACCGTTCCAGCAGCACGAGACCGGCGCCCTCGCCCCAAGCCAGTCCGTCGGCGGCCGCCGAGAACGGCTTGCAGCGTCCGTCCGCCGCGAGGCCGCGCTGTCGCGAGAACTCGATGAACCCGCCCGGCGTGGCCATGATCGTTACGCCGCCCGCCAGGGCAAGGTCGCACTCGCCGTTTCGCAGGGCCTGGGTGGCGAAGTGTGTCGCCACCAGGGACGACGAGCACGCCGTGTCCACGCTCACCGCCGGGCCTTCCAACCCGAACGTGTACGCCACCCGCCCGGAGACGACACTGCCGATGTTGCCCGTGCCGAGGTGCCCCTCCACGTCGTCGTCCGCCTGGCCCACGAGCTGGAGGTAGTCCTGCGAGCTGACGCCCGCGTAGATGCCGGTGTTGGTGCCTTGGAGGGTGGTGTGGTTGATTCCGGCGTTTTCGATGGTTTCCCAGGCGGTTTCGAGGAGGAGGCGTTGTTGGGGGTCCATGGCGAGTGCTTCGCGGGGGCTGATGCCGAAGAAGGCGGCGTCGAAGTGTGCGGCGTCGTGGAGGAAGCCGCCGTGGCGGGTGTAGCTGGTGCCGCGGTGTTCGGGGTCGGGGTTGTAGTGGGTGTGGGTGTTCCAGCCGCGGTCGGTGGGCCATTCGCTGATGGCGTCGTGGCCGGAGGCGACCAGGTTCCAGAGGGCTTGGGGTGAGCGGGCGCCGCCGGGGAAGCGGCAGGCCATCCCGATGATCGCGATCGGCTCGTCGTTCGTGGCGGTCGCCGCAGCGTGTCCCGTCACGACGCTCCGCTCACCCGTCAACTCCTCGCGCAGGTGCGTCGCGAGCGCGTTCACCGTCGGGTAGTCGAAGACCAGGGAGGGCGGCAACTGGAGTCCGGTGGCCTCGGTCAGCCGGTTGCGCAGCTCGACGGCCGTCAACGAATCCAGGCCCAGCTCCTGAAGCGGCCGCCCTGCCGGAATGGCCTCGGAACCGGAATGCCCGAGGACGGTCGCCGCGCGCGTCCTGACGAGCTGGACGACGATCTGATGCTGCTGCTCCGGCGTCCCGTCGGCGAGAAGTCGCAGCAGGGCCTCGTCACCGCTGGAGGGCGCCTTCGCGTTCTCGCGTGCGCCTTCCGAGATCTCGGAGAGCAAGGGGCTGGGGCGTTGCGCGGTGAAGGCGGCCGGGAACTTCTCCCAGTCAAGGTTGGCGACCGTGACCGTTGCGTCGTTCTGGTCGAGGGCGTCCTGAAGCGCCCGGATCGCCAGGCCGGATTCCAGCGGGGACACGCCGCGCCGGGTCAGGTAGCCGAGCGTCTCCTCGTCGGCGGCCATGCCTTCGCCGCTCCAGGGTCCCCAGGCGATGCTGGTGGCGGGTAGTCCTTGGGCGCGGCGGTGTTCGGCGAGGGCGTCGAGGTAGGTGTTGGCGGCGGCGTATGACGCTTGGCGTCCGCTGCCCCAGGTGGCCGCGTTCGACGAGAACAGGACGAACGTCTTCAGGTCGAGGTCACGGGTCAGCTCGTGCAGATGACCGGCCGCGAACGCCTTCGGCCGGATGACGTCCTCAACGTGGGCCGGATCGAGTTCCTCGATGGGCGTGCTCTCAGGGCGTCCCGCGGCATGGAAGACAGCGGTCAGCGGATGCTCAGCGGGGACCTCGTCCAGCAGCCGCCGCAACGCGTCGCGGTCGGAGACGTCGCAGGTGGTGATGGTGACGGTGTCGCCGAGTTCTGTTTGTAGTTCGTTGGCGCCGGGGGCGTTGGGGCCTTGTCGGCTGGCCAGGATGATGTGGGGTGCGCCGTTGGCGGTGAGCCAGCGTGCGATGTGGGCGCCGAGGCCGCCGGTGCCGCCGGTGATCAAGGTGGTGCCCTCGGGCCGCCATGCGCTGGTGGTGGAGCGTTGTGGTGCGCGTGTCAGGCGGCGTGTGAGAACGCCCGAGGCGCGGATGGCGAGTTGGTCTTCGGGTTGGGGGTGTGCGAGGACTGCCGCCAGGCGATTGGGCGTGTGGCGGTCGAGGGTGGTGGGGAGGTCGATGAGGCCGCGCCATTGGTGGGGGTGTTCGAGCGCGGCGACGCGGCCGAGTCCCCAGAGGTGTGCTTGTGCTGGGTGGGGGAGGGTGTCGGTGGGTGTGGCGGTGACGGCGCCTGTGGTGAGGCACCAGAGCGGGGTGGTGTGGTGGTGGTTTTGGAGGAGTTCGATGGTGGTTGCTAGTCCGGTTGGGATGGCCGGGTGGTCGGGGTGTGGTGTTTCGTCCAGCGCGAGGAGGCTGATGATTCCGCTGAGCGGCGTATCGGACGGTGCCGGGGTGTCGGTGAGTAGGGCGGTGGCGCCGTGATCTTCCAGGGCTTGGATGGTGGTTTGGACGGCGGGATGGTCGCTGTGGTTCTTGGGTGCTAGGACGAGCCAGGTGCCGTCGAGGTGTGGCGGTGCGGCGTCGGGCAGCGGCGTCCAGTGAATGTGGTAGCGCCAGTTGTCGATGGTGGTTTGTTCGCGTTGCCGCTGCCGCCAGTTCGCCAGGATTGGCAGTGCCGGGCGAAGAATGTCGATGGTCTGGCTGTTGTCGGCTTGCAATGTGGCGGTGAGGGCCTCGACGTCCAGGCTCTCGATGGCATCCCACAGTTCGGTCTCGACCGATTCTTGCGCGGTTTTGGGTGCGGATTGCAGCCAGTAGCGCTCGCGTTGGAAGGGATAGCTAGGCAGTTCGATGGCTGCGAGGTGGGTGAACGCGGGAAGAAATGGTGCCCAGTTGATGGGGGTGCCGGTGCTGTGCAGGTGGCCCAGGGCGTGGAGGTAGGCGTCGGTGTCGGACCGTTTGCTGGTGAGGGTGGTGATGGTGGTGGGCTGATCCAGGGTGTGCTGGACAGCGGTGGTGAGGGTGGGGTCGGCTCCGAGTTCGAGGAAGGTGGGGTTGGGGTCGGTGTGGGTGAGGGCGTGGTGGAACTGGACGGGTTGGCGGACCTGCCGCACCCAGTAGTCGGGTGTGGCGATGTCGCTGGCGGCGGGCCGCCCGGTGAGCGTGCTGATCAGCGGAATGACCGGAGGGCGGTAGGTCAGGTCGCCGATGGCGGTTTCGAAGTCGTTGAGGATGGGGTCCATGAGTGGGCTGTGGAAGGCGTGGCTGGTGGTGAGGGTTCGGGTTTTGCGTCCTTGGTTGGCCCAGTGGGTGGTGAGGGTGGTGATGTGGGGTGCGGGTCCGGAGATGACGGTGGTGGTGGGGGTGTTGTGGGCGGCGATGCTGACCTGGTCGGGTAGTCCGGGGGGTTGGGTGAGTTCGTCGGGGGTGGCGTGGATGGTGGCCATCGCTCCACCGTCGGGCAGGGCGCCCATCAGGGTGGCGCGGGCGGCGACCAGCCGGCACGCATCGTCCAGGTCCAGGACGCCGGCGATGTGCGCGGCGGTGATCTCTCCGATCGAGTGCCCGATCACCACGTCGGGGTGGACACCGTGGTCGTTCAGGAGGCGGGCCAGGGCGGTTTGCAGGGCGAACAGCGCGGCTTGGGCGTAGGTGGTGTGATCCAGCAACCCGCCCGGCTCACCCTCGAACACCACCTGTTTGAGCGGATGGGGCAGGTGCGGGTCCAGCAGCGCACACACTTCGTCGAAGGCGGCGGCGAATACAGGGTAGCGGTCGTAGAGCCCGGCGCCCATCCCGGGACGCTGGCTGCCTTGGCCGGGGAACAGCCACACCAGAGGGCCGGTGCTCGCGGCCGGGGTGTCGGGTGCCTCGGTGAGTTCGGCCAGTCTGGTGCGGAGTTGTTGGTGGGTGCGGCCGAACACGACGGCGCGGTGCTCGAACGTCGCCCGGGTGTCGACCAGGGCCCGCGCCACGCCGGCGATGTCGGGGGCGTCCAGGTCGGCCAACGCGCGGGCCTGGTCGCGCAATGCTTGGGGGGTGCGGGCTGACAGCACCCACGGCACCGGACCGTCCAACTCGATCGGCTCGGGCGGCTCGATCGGCTCGGGGTCGGGCACCGACTCTACGATCACGTGGGCGTTGGTGCCGGAGATGCCGAACGAGGAGACTCCGGCGCGGCGGGGGTGGCCGTTTTCGGGCCAGTCGACAGGTTCGGTGAGGAGGCGGACGGCTCCGGAGGACCAGTCGACGTGGGGGCTGGGTTCGTCGACGTGGAGGGTGGTGGGCAGGCGGCCGTGGCGCATCGCCATGACCATCTTGATCACCCCCGCGATCCCGGCCGCGGCCTGCGTATGACCGATGTTGGATTTGATCGAGCCGAGCCAGAGGGGCCGGTCGCGGTTCTGGCCGTAGGTGGCGAGGAGAGCCTGCGCCTCGATGGGATCGCCCAGGGTGGTGCCGGTTCCGTGCGCCTCGACGGCGTCCACATCGGACGGTGACAGGCGCGCGTTCGCCAAAGCCTGCTGGATCACGCGTTGCTGGGACGGGCCGTTGGGCGCGGTCAGCCCGTTGCTCGTCCCGTCCTGGTTGACGGCCGAACCGCGCACGACGGCCAGTACTCTGTGGCCGTTGCGTCGCGCGTCCGACAGTCGTTCCAGAAGCACGAGACCGGCGCCCTCGCCCCAGCCCGTGCCGTCGGCGGCCGCCGCGAAGGGCTTGCAGCGTCCGTCCGCGGCGAGGCCGCGCTGTCGCGAGAACTCCACGAAGGTGGCCGGGGTCGACATCACGGCCACGCCTCCGGCCAGCGCCAGCGAGCACTCGCCGTTTCGCAGGGCCTGGGCGGCGAGGTGTATCGCGACCAGGGACGACGAGCACGCCGTGTCCACGGTGACGGCTGCGCCTTCGAGACCGAGCGCATACGCGACACGCCCGGACAGGACGCTCGTCGTGCCGCCCGCGAGGAGGTAGCCCTCGGACTCGTCGCTCCCGGATCCCAGCGCGGCGGCGCCGTATCCCTGGAAGGTGCCTCCCGCGTAGATGCCGGTGTTGGTGCCTTGGAGGGTGGTGTGGTTGATTCCGGCGTTTTCGATGGTTTCCCAGGCGGTTTCGAGGAGGAGGCGTTGTTGGGGGTCCATGGCGAGTGCTTCGCGGGGGCTGATGCCGAAGAAGGCGGCGTCGAAGTGTGCGGCGTCGTGGAGGAAGCCGCCGTGGCGGGTGTAGCTGGTGCCGCGGTGTTCGGGGTCGGGGTTGTAGTGGGTGTGGGGGTTCCAGCCGCGGTCGGTGGGCCATTCGCTGATGGCGTCGTGGCCGGAGGCGACCAGGTTCCAGAGGGCTTGGGGTGAGCGGGCGCCGCCGGGGAAGCGGCAGGCCATCCCGATGATCGCGATCGGCTCGTCGTCGACGGCCGCGACCGTGACATGTCCCGTCACCGCCTGCCGGCGTCCGCTCAACTCGGCCTGGAGATGGGCGGCGAGCGCCTTGGGCGTCGGGTGGTCGAACACGAGGGTCGGCGGAAGGCCGAGCCCCGTGGACGCGGCCAGCCGGTTGCGCAGCTCGACGGCCGTCAGCGAGTCGAAGCCGATCTCCTGGAACGGCCGAGCGGACGAGATCTCCTCGACCGAGTCGTGGCCGAGCACGGCGGCCGTCCGGGCCTGAACGTGCTCAAGGAGGGTGGCGATCTGCTGGTCGGAGGTCTGAGATGCGAGCCGGTTCCGCAGCGCGTTGTCGCCGCCGTCCGCCGCGTCCGTGTCAGTGCCCGGCGTTTCGGGGGGCGCGACGAGTTCGTCCAGCAAGGGGCTGGGGCGTTGCGCGGTGAAGGCGGTCGGGAACTTCTCCCAGTCGAGGTTGGCGATCGTGACCGTGGCGTCGTTGTGGCTCAGCGCCTGCTCAAGCGCCCGAATCGCGAGATCGGGATCCAGCGGCAGAAGACCGCGGCGGGCGAGGTAGTCGAGCGTCTCCTCGTCGGCGGCCATGCCTTCGCCGCTCCAGGGGCCCCAGGCGATGCTGGTGGCAGGTAGTCCTTGGGCGCGGCGGTGTTCGGCGAGGGCGTCGAGGTAGGCGTTGGCGGCGGCGTATGACGCTTGTCGTCCGCTGCCCCAGGTTGCCGCGTTCGACGAGAACAGGACGAACGTCTTCAGCTGGTCGAGGTCACGGGTCAGCTCGTGCAGATGACCGGCGGCGAGTGCCTTGGGGCGCAGGACTCTTTCGATGAGCGTGTTGTCCAACTCATCGATGGGGTCGTTCTCGACGACCCCGGCGGCATGGATGACCGTGGTGAGTGGCCGTTCCTCGGGGATCTGGTCGATGAGGTCGCGGAGGGCGTCGCGGTCGGAGACGTCGCAGGTGGTGATGGTGACGGTGTCGCCGAGTTCTGTTTGTAGTTCGTTGGCTCCTGGGGCGTTGGGGCCTTGTCGGCTGGCCAGGATGATGTGGGGTGCGTTGTTGGCGGTGAGCCAGCGTGCGATGTGGGCGCCGAGGCCGCCGGTGCCGCCGGTGATCAAGGTGGTGCCTTCGGGCCGCCAGGTGGTGGGGGCGAGACGTTGTGGTGCGCGTGCGAGGCGGCGTGTGAGCGTGCCGGTTGCGCGGATGGCGAGTTGGTCTTCGGGGTGGTGTTGGTCGGTGAGAAGTGCCGCCAGGCGATTGGGCGTGTGGTGGTCGAGGGTGGTGGGGAGGTCGATGAGGCCGCGCCATTGGTGGGGGTGTTCGAGTGCGGCGACGCGGCCGAGTCCCCAGAGGTGTGCTTGTGCTGGGTGGGGGAGGGTGTCGGTGGGTGCGGCGTTGACGGCGCCTGTGGTGAGGCACCAGAGCGGGGTGGTGTGGTGGTGGTTTTGGAGTAGTTCGATGGTGGCTGCCAGTCCGGTTGGGATGGCCGGGTGGTCGGGGTGTGGTGTCTCGTCCAGCGCGAGGAGGCTGATGATTCCGCTGAGCGGCGTATCGGACGGTGCCGGGGTGTCGGCGAGTAGGGCGGTGGCGCCGTGATCTTCCAGGGCTTGGATGGTGGTTTGGACGGCAGGATGGTCGCTGTGGCCTTTGGGTGCTAGGACGAGCCAGGTGCCGTCGAGGTGTGGCGGTGTGGGGTCGGGCAGTGGCGTCCAGTGAATGTGGTAGCGCCAGTTGTCGATGGTGGTTTGTTCGCGTTGCCGCTGCCGCCAGTTGGCCAGGATTGGCAGTGCCGGGCGAAGGGTGTCGATGGTCTGGCTGTCGTCGGTTCGCAGTGTGGCGGTGAGGGCCTCGACGTCCAGGCTCTCGATGGCATCCCACAATTCGGTCTCGGCCGAACCTTGTGCGACTTTGGGTGCGAGTTCCAGCCAGTAGCGCTGGTGTTGGAAGGGGTAGGTGGGCAGGTCGGTGGTGGTGTGGGTGGTTGTGGGGAGGTGGTGGGTCCAGTTGATGGGGGTGCCGGTGGTGTGCAGGTGGGCCAGGGCGTGGAGGTAGGCGTCGGTGTCGGGACGCTTGGCGGTGAGGGTGGTGATGGTGGTGGGCTGGTCCAGGGTGTGCTGGACGGCGGTGGTGAGGGTGGGGTCGGCTCCGAGTTCGAGGAAGGTGGGGTTGGGGTCGGTGTGGGTGAGGGCGTGGTGGAACTGGACGGGTTGGCGGACCTGCCGCACCCAGTAGTGGGGGGTGGCGATGTCGCTGGTGGCGGGCTGCCCGGTGAGGGTGCTGATCAGCGGAATGGCCGGGGGGTGGTAGGTCAGGTCGCGGATGGCGGTTTCGAAGTCGTCGAGGATGGGGTCCATGAGTGGGCTGTGGAAGGCGTGGCTGGTGGTGAGGGTTCGGGTTTTGCGTCCTTGGTTGGCCCAGTGGGTGGTGAGGGTGGTGATGTGGGGTGCGGGTCCGGAGATGACGGTGGTGGTGGGGGTGTTGTGCGCGGCGATGCTGACCTGGTCGGGCAGTCCGGGGGGCTGAGTGAGCTCGTCGGGGGTGGCGTGGATGGTGGCCATCGCCCCGCCGGGGGGGAGGGCGCCCATCAGGGTGGCGCGGGCGGCGACCAGCCGGCACGCATCTGACAGGTCCAGGACGCCGGCGATGTGCGCGGCGGTGATCTCTCCGATCGAGTGCCCGATCACCACGTCGGGGTGGAGGCCGTGGTCGTTCAGGAGGCGGGCGAGGGCGGTTTGCAGGGCGAACAGGGCGGCTTGGGCGTAGGTGGTGTGATCCAGCAACCCGCCCGGCTCACCCTCGAACACCACCTGCTTGAGCGGGTGTTCGGGCAGGTGCGGGTCCAGCAGGGCGCAGACCTGGTCGAAGGTGGCGGCGAACACCGGGTAGCGGTCATACAGCCCGGCGCCCATCCCGGGACGCTGGCTGCCTTGGCCGGGGAACAACCACACCAAGGGGCCCGCGTCGGCGGTTCCGGGCACGGCTGGTAGATCGTCCTGCTGGGCCACTTCCAGTAGGCCCGTCCGAAGTTCCTGGGGGCTGCGGCCCAGGACGACGGTGCGGTGCTCGAAGGTCGCGCGAGTTTCCACCAAGGCCCGTGCGACACCGGCGATGTCGGGGGCGTCCAGGTCGGCCAGCGCGCGGGCCTGGTCGCGTAGGGCTTGGGGGGTGCGGGCTGATAGCACCCATGGCACCGGACCGTCCACCCGCGCAGGCTCCGCCGCGTCGGGTGCGGGCACCGACTCTACGATCACGTGGGCGTTGGTGCCGGAGATGCCGAAGGACGACACGCCCGCGCGCCTTGGACGCTCGCGCTCCGGCCACGCTTCGGGTTCCGTGAGGAGGCGGACGGCGCCGGAGGACCAGTCGACGTGAGGTGTCGGTTCGCTGACATGCAGGGTCGCGGGAAGCGTCTCGTGCCGGAGCGCCTCCACCACCTTGATCACGCTGGCGGCGCCCGCCGCCATCTGGGTGTGACCGATGTTGGATTTGATCGACCCCAGCCAGAGCGGCCGGTCATCGGGGCGATCTTGACCGTACGTCGCCAGAAGGGCCTGGGCCTCGATCGGGTCGCCCAGCGTGGTGCCGGTGCCGTGCGCCTCGACCGCGTCCACGTCCGACGGCGCGAGACGCGCGTCCGCCAGAGCCTGCTGGATCACACGCTGCTGCGCAGGGCCGTTCGGCGCGGTCAGCCCGTTGCTCGTCCCGTCCTGGTTGACCGCGGAGCCGCGCACCACCGCCAGCACCCGGTGGCCGTTGCGCCGCGCGTCCGACAACCGCTCCAGGAGCAGCACACCGACGCCTTCGGACAGGGTCATGCCGTCGCTGTCCGCCGAGAACGCCCTGGACCGTCCGTCCGGCGCGAGAGCGCCCAGGTCGCTGAAACCGATGAACGGGGCGGACGACGACATCACGGCGACGCCCCCGGCCAGCGCCGCCGTGCACTCGCCGCGGCGGAGCGCCTGGCAGGCCAGATGCAGTGCCACCAGCGACGACGAGCACGCCGTGTCCACCGTCACCGCGGCGCCCTCCAGGCCGAGCGCGTACGCGACACGTCCGGACACGACGCTCGCCGTGTTGCCGATGGTGAAGTACCCGGCGGAGCCGTCCGGGACCTGCGCGACGTCCTCGACGTAGTCCAGGTGGTCGCAGCCGATGAACGTGCTGGTGAGGGTGCCGCGCAGCGATGTCGGGTCCAGGCGGGCGTGCTCGATGGCCTCCCACGAGACCTCCAGCGCCAGCCGCTGCTGGGGGGCCATGCCGAGCGCCTCGCGCGGGCTGATGCCGAAGAACGCGGCGTCGAAGTCGGCGGCGTCGTAGAGGAACCCGCCCTCGGGCGCCCGGACGGTTCCGGGGTCCCGCGGGTCGGGGACGTGGAGCGCGTCCAGGTCCCAGCCCCGGTCGGCGGGCAGCGCGCCGACCGCGTCACGTCCCGAGGCGACCAGCTCCCACAGGTCGGCGGGCGACCGTACCCCGCCGGGGAGGCGGCAGGCCATCCCGATGATGGCCACCGGCTCGTGGTCCGCCGACTCGACGTCCTTCAGGCGGCGTTGCGTCCGGCGCAGGTCCGCCGTCACCCGCTTGAGGTAGTCGAGCAGCTTCTCCTCGTTGTCAGACATGGTCGGAACGCACATCCCTCCACGAGAGCAGGCGTAGTGGCCCCCCGCCGGTTCGCAGAGTCGCCGACCGGCCTAAAGCCCCCCTAACCCATCGGCGTCCGCCCTCCCGTTAGGCGGCCTTTAGGCGCCGTGCGGATGCTGGCCGCTCAGCCGAGCCACGCGCGGTCGGAAGGGACGGACGGACAATGGGCGACTACCCCCCGGGTCGGGTGCCGGAGACGGACGAGATCGCGGCGTGGATCCGCGAGGTCGTGGAGCAGGGCGTCCGCAGGCCGGGTCATGCCGCCGACCAGTGGACCGAGCGGTGGGCGCTGCGGCGGTTCGAGGAGTTCGGGCTGGCGGACGCGCGGCTGGAGCCGCTGGACACGCCGTGCTGGCGGCCGCGGTCGGCGACCCTTGAGGTGTGGCCCGCGGGCCGTCCGGGCGACGCCCGGGTCTTCACCGGTTCGGCGATCCCCTACACGCGTCCCACCGGCCCCGCCGACGGGGTGACCGCGCGGCTGGCGCGGCTCGGCGACGAGGGCGCCGCGGGCGCGATCGCCGTCCAGGAACTGGCCTTCACCAGGGTCCCGCAGGGGACGGTGATGCGGGCCAAGGCCAGCGGCTCCTACGACCCCGAGAACGTGTTCGACGAGCTCGTCCAGACGGTGCCGTTCGACCTTCCGCACGCCATGGACGTCAACGCCGCCGTGAAGGCCGAGGCGGCCGCCTATGTCGGTCTGCTCACCGGCGTCCCATGGGAGACCCACGACTACTACTGGCCGATCGACGCCGTCCGGCGGCCCATCCCCACGATCTACCTGAGCGCCGGGGACGGTAAGCAGGTCCTCGCCCTGATGGCCGCGGGGGAGTGCGAGGCGAGGATCGTCTCCGATGCGGAGATCACCGAGGAGACCACCCACAACGTGATCGGGACGCTGCCGGGCGCCTCCGACCACTGGGTGATCGTCGGCTCCCACCACGACGGGCCCTACGCGTCCGCGGTGGAGGACGCGTCCGGTGTCTCCCTCGTCCTCGCGCAGGCGAAGTACTGGGCGTCGGTTCCGCGCGAGCAGCGGCCGCACAACCTGCTGTTCCTGCTGTCCTCGGGGCATATGGCCGGGGTCGCGGGCGGCCGCGCGTTCCTCGAATCGCGCCGGGACCTGCTTCCCGACGTCGTCCTGGAAGTGCACCTGGAGCACGCGGCGCGCCACTGCGAGGTGGTGGACGGCGAGATCGTGCCGACCGACGACCCGGAGGTGCGGTGGTGGTTCACCACCGAGACGCCCCGGCTGGAGAAGCTGGTGGCGGAGTCGATCGCCGCCGAGGACCTGAAGCGCTCCTGGATCCTGCCGCCCAACGCGTTCGAGCGGATGCCGCTGACGGACGGCGCCTACTTCTACCCGGCGGGTGTGCCGCTGGTACAGCACATCTCGGTGCCGATGTACCTCCTCGACCCGTCCGACACCATCGAGAAGATCCATGAGCCGAGCCTCGTACCGCTGACGAGGGCCGCGGCCAGGATCATCGCCGGCACCACCGGCCTCACCCCGGGCGACCTCAGAACCGAAACCTGAGCCCTCCGCGCACGGACTCGGGCCTGGTGGACACCAAAGCCCGTCGACCCGACCCCAGAGCGCGGGCCTGTGGTCCGGGCTACTGGGGCAGGCCGGCGAGGTAGGTGGCGAGGGGGTTCCTCAAGGCGGTGATGTCACGGGCCGGGTCGCCTTGGACGATCAGCAGGTCGGCGTCGTGTCCGGTCTGAAGGCGTCCCTTGCGGCCGGCCAGGCCGCACGCCTCGGCGGCGGACGACGTGGCGGCTCGCAAGGCGGCCGTCGACGGTAGCCCGGCGAGCACGTACTCCTCCAGGGTGAAGGGCAGCAACCCGTGCGGCTTGGCCGGGCCGATGCCCCCGTCCGAGCCCGCCACCAGCCGGGCTCCGCCCTGGTGGAGGCGCGCGGCGGCCTCACGGAGAGCGGCCATGGTGATACCGGCGCGCGCGGCGACGGCGATGATCTCCGGCGGGACCACGATGCCGGGATCCGCCCCGATCGTGACGCAGAGAGCGGTCTCCGAATCGGCCAGGGCGGTGAGGAGTGCGTCGTCGATGCGCACACCGTCGGGAGTCAGGCAGGTGCAGTGCTCGACGCCGTCGACGCCTGCGGCCAAGGCCTGCCGGACCGCGTCGAGGGCGTGCGCGTGCGCGGTGATCGCCAGTCCGGCGCGGTGGGCCTCGTCGACCGCGGCGCGCATCTCCTCGTCGGTGAACTGGGGGCTCATGGTGTCGGTGCCCGGCGTCAGCACACCGCCGCTCGCCATGATCTTGACGACGTCCGCGCCGCGTTCCGCCCGCCCCCGGACCGCCGCCCGTATCTCCGCCGCGCCGCGCGCCTCCCCGCCCAGCGACGCGCAGTGTCCGCCGGCGCTGGTGATCGGCGTCCCGGAGGCCACGACCGTGGGCAGCCGGGGCCGGTCCCGCGACCTCCACTCCAGTACCGCGTCCTGGTAGTCGCCCAGGTCTCGGACGGTGGTCACGCCCGCGGCCAGATGCAGGCGCAGCGACGCTTCTATCGTGTCGTGCAGCGCTTCCTGGGTGAACTCCGCGACGCGGTCGAGTGCGCCAGGGCCGCCGTCGGCACACAGGTGCACGTGCGCATCGATCAGACCCGGCAGCGCCGTCCCGTTGTAGCGCCGCGTCGGCCAACCGTCGGGCGCGTCCGTGCCTTGCTCGACGCCGGCGATCCGTCCGTTCTCCACTAACACCAGGGCGGGTGCGTCAAGCGACCGTTCGCCGTCGAACACGCCATTCACGCCGATCGCAATTCTGTTCACCCAGTGAAGGTACTCGGTTGGCGAGGACGGTCACCGGGCGCAGACGTCCTGGTAGTCCAGTGCCGGCAGATAGCGGGTCCACTGCTCGCGGTTCAGGCCGCCGCCGGTCACCAGGCAGGTCGTCTCGCCGAGGCGGCGGCGCAGTTCGTACGTCGGCCGCAGGTTCCAGAGGACGACGTCGCCCTCGGAGCCCGCGGTGGCAAGGATCCTGCCGTCGGCGGAGAACGCCACGTGCAGGACGGCGTCCACGTTGTCGTCCAGCGCCGTGCCCAGGCGCCTCGGGAGGATCCGGTTGCCGAGGTCCCACAGGTAGGCGTCGCCTTCGATCCCTCCGGTCACCATCAGGTCCGTCGTGGGGGCGAACGCCATGTGCATCGCGGAGTTGAGGCTGTGCGGGACGAGGGGATCGCCGAGGCGCCTGGCCTTTCCAGGGTCCTTGACGTCCCAGAGAATGGCGGCCCCGTCGCCGGACCCGGTGATGAGCAGGTTGCCGGACGGGGACATGGCGGCGCTCCTCACCGCGTCCTCGTGGCCGGTCAGCCCCTGTCCGAGCTGGCGGGGGCTCCCGGGGTCGGTGATGTCCCACAGGCGCGCGCCCTTCGCGTCCTCCGGGCCGCGTATCGGGGCCCTGAGCCCCCTGACCAGGGCCAGGACGCGGCCGTCGCGCACGCGCCACATCCCGAGAACGCCCTGCCCGTCCAGCACCTGCGCGACGCGGCGGGGCCGTGCCGGGTCCCGGACGTCCCAGAACTGGGTCGCGCTGTCACCGCCCACGATGAGAGTGCCGCCGCCGGCGGCGAACACGAGCTCCCGGACGACTCCGATGCCGGTGGTGAGCGGGGGCCCGGACCGGCGGGGCCGGTGGCGGTCGGCCAGATCCCAGAGGCTGACGGACCCCTTGGCGTCGCCGGTGGCCAGGACCTCGCCCTCCGGTGCGAACTCGACGGCGTTGACACCGTTGGCGCCTTGTCCGGTGAGGGTGCCGTGTCCGGTGAGGGTGCCGAGCCGGCGCGGCCGCGCGGGATCGGCGGTCTCCCACAGCGCGACCGTCCCGTCCTCGCCGCCCGTGGCGAGCATCCCGGCGTCCCGCGACATGGCCAGGGCGTAGACATCGTTCTGCAACTTCTTCGTATGACCGACGAACGGCGGGCCGAAGGCACCGGGGCGCCCCGCCCGTCTCAGGTTCCAGAGGGTGACCCGGCCCCGTTCGCTTCCGCTGGCCACCATCCGGCCGTCCGGCGAGAACGCGAGGGTGCGGTCGTTCTCTCCCGCGACGAGCCGCTCGATCTGCTCCGGGGAGTCCAGGTCGCCGGCGTCCCACAGCAGCAGCCCGGTGCCGCGGCCGCCGGTGGTGGCCAGCGTGGTGCCCTGGGGCGCGAACACCGCTTCCGAGAACCAGTCGACGCGGATGAGATCGCGGGCGGGGCGCGGCCTGGCCGGGTCGCTCACCTGCCACAGCGCGGTCCCGCGCGACGATCCGCCGACGGCCAGGACCTTGCGGTCGCCGGAGAACGAGAGGCTGTCGACGACGTCGGCGGGGTCGGGCTTGATGCGGCCCAGCAGCCGCGGCCTCTCCCGCCGGCGGACGTCCCACAGTTTCACCTGATCGGTGTGCGCCTCGCCGGACGTAGCCATCATGGTGCCGTCCGCGGTGAACGTCACGGCTCCGACTCCGGTGGGGTGGGCGTCGAGCGCGGGCCCGAACCGCCGGATGCGCGCGGGATCGGCCAGGTCCCAGAGCTGAAGCTGGGACTTCTTCTTGCCGGAGGTCGCGAGGACGGTGCCGTCCGAAGACAGCCACGCGTGCCGTCCTTCCGCGTCCTTCTCGCCGTTCAGCCGATCGCCCATCTGGCGGGGGTGCTCCGGGTCGGTCAGATCCCAGATGGCGACGGCGCCGTTGGAGCTCGCGGTGACGAGACGGGTGTCGCCCGACGCGAACGCCACCCGGACCGGCGACTCGGATCCCGGGAGGGGCCGGCCGAGTGGACGGGGCCGCAGCGGGTCGTGCAGATCCCACAGCATGGCCGCGCCGGAGGTGAATCCCGCCGCGAGGTACCGGCCGCTCGGCGCGTAGGCGACCGAGACGACCGGGCTGTCCACGCCGGTCAGCTGCCCGGCGTAGGGGGTGGTGGTGATCGCCTGCTGGAGCGCTGCGTAGGTCTCGGCGTCCGGATGGACCCGGTGGGCGGCGACGTTGAGCCGCAGCGCCGTGACGGGATCGGACTCCAGCGCCGCGTCGGCCTTGGCCAGCAGCTGCCGGGCGGTGGCGACCCGCTGTTGCTCGTCCGCCGTCCGCCGCTGCTGGACGGCGACGACCCCGGCGCCGCTCGCCACCAGGCCCAGCGCGGTGAGGACGGCGATGATGCCGGTCCGCAGCCGCGCGCCGCGCCGCCGCAGCCGGACGGACGCCTTCAGGAACGAGCGCGCCGCCGGACTCAGATCATGGTGCGCCGCGGTCGCGGCCCAGGCGCGCGCCCTCTCCAGGCGGCTGCCCCGGTACAGCAGGGACGTGTCGCGCTCGCGCCGGTCCCAGTCGGCCGCGGTCTCCTCCAGGTCCTGGTGGGTGAGCCGTCCGGCGCGATCGTCGTCGATCCAGCGGCGCAGCCGGGGCCAGCCGCGCAGCAGGGCGTCATGGGTGATCTCGACGGTGTCGCGGTCCTGGGTGAGGAGGCGGGCGCGGGTGAACGCGTCCACCACCGACGCGGCCGTGGCTGGAGCGGCGGCGTCCACCAGCGCGGCCCGGGACAGATGCCGCCGGGTGTCGTCGGACCCGTCCCCGATCTTGACCAGGCGCAGGAAGACCGTGCGGGCCATGTCCTGCCCGGCCGTGTCCAGGCCGTCCATGACGTGTTCGGCGGTCTGGGCGATGGCGCGCTGGATGCCGCCGGTCGTCTGGTAGCCGGCGACGGTGAGGGTCGCGCCGTTCCGCTGCTGCCAGCAGGCGCGTAAGGCATGGGCCAGCAGCGGCAGGCGTCCCGCCTCGTAGCCCGGCCCGTCCGCGCCGTCGGCGTCCGTGGCCGCTCCCAGGTCCCGGAGGAGCACCTCAACCAGGCCCGGTTCCAGTTCCAGCCCCACGTCCTGAGCCGGGTGGACGATCGCCTCACGCAGCTCGTCCCGTTCCATCGCGCCGACGAGCAGCTGGTCGTCCTGCAGCGCCCGCCGCAGCGCGGGGTGGTCGACGCAGGCGGGGTAGGCGTCCGCCCGCAGCCCGGCCACCACCAGGGCCGGCGGCCCGGTGCCCGCGGGGACGGCGTCCGCGGGGACGGCGGCGAGGCAGGTCAGCACGTCCACGAAGGTGCGCCGCTCGGCCTCGTCGGTGCAGAGGGTGAACAGCTCCTCGAACTGGTCGACGACCACGACCACGCGGGCGCCGGGGTCCTCGCCCGCGGTCGCGTCCAGCGCCGCGCGCAGCAGCGTCGCGCCCGCCTGCGGGTCCGCCGCCAGCGTCGCGGCCACCTCGTCCGGGTCGGCGCCGGTCAGCGCGGCGAGCCGGCCGGCCAGGGCGCGCAGCGGGGCCGCGGTGGGGGTGAGGGCCAGCCGCGGCCAGCGGCGCGAGCCGGGCAGGGCGGACTCGCTCAGGCGCGGCAGCAGACCCGCGTGCAGCAGCGAGGACTTCCCCGCCCCGGACGGCGCCACCACCATCTGGACGCCGCCCGCCGAGAGCCGGCGGTCCAGCCGCGCGATCAGGTCGGCGATCAGGCGGTCACGTCCGAAGAACCAGCGGGCCTGGTCGGGGCCGAACCCGGCCAGTCCCGGATAGGGGCATTCGTCCACCACCTCGCCGGGCGTGGTGCGCCTGCGTGCGCCGTCGCCGTAGTGGAAGTGCTGGTCCCGTCCGGCCTGGTAGACGGCGGCCTGGTCGGAGGCGTGGGCCTGGAGATGGACGCTCCGGGGCGCGGGCTCGTCCGCGCCGGCCACGTCGTCGGCTTCCTCTGGCGGGCTCATCTGTCATCCCTGCGGCCGTGCGGCGCTTCCGGGCGGTTACCCGGTGATGTGCTGGTCCCGTCCGGCTTGGTACACGCGGGCGTCACCGCTCGCGGTCGCGTGCATCGTGATGTGCTGCACGCGAGCCTGCTCTTCCTCGGTCAGGAGCGGTTTCCACACCTGGTCGAGCACCTCCTGGATCTCGGCGCCTGCGGCCGGGTCGGCGGCCACCAGCCGGGCCAGCCTGCGTCGCCACTCGTCCGCCAGGTGCTCCTCGGCCTGCCGGTCGCCGGCCTGGCGCGCGGCGAGCACCTCGCCGCGCACCTCCTCCAGCTCCGCCTCGATCACCGCGGCCCGCTCCGGCTGGACCCGCCGCCACAGGGCCGCGGCCCCGGCCCGTGCCTGCTGCCAGCCGTCGGTGGCGATCGCCGTCACCAACGCCGTCCCTGCCGCCATCACCAACGGATCCATGCCGGTATCCCCACAGTCGAGGGCCGTGCGGCCCCATCGCGTCTGCCCCATCTTGACCCGTCGCGGGGCGGCCTTCACTCCCTGACCAACACTGGACACGCCCAGTCAAACCCGGAGACTCCAGGGCGAGGTCGTCGACCGTCCGTCCGGGCGCACTCCTCGGCTCCTGAACCGATTCTCCGCGCGGTACGTGGGTGGTGTGACGGCGCGACCGGCGCCGGTTTGGTGAACACACGTGGGAGGTTCCCTCATGCGACGACTCGTTCGTGGCCGGGTGGCGATCGACGCCGCCGTCGGCCTGCTTACCGTCGCGGCCGTGGCCGTGCCCTTATCGGCGGCCGGACCGGCTGGGGCTGCGGCTGGTCCGAGCCGGGCGGCGGCGCGGTGGAGCGCCGCGTCCCCCGGCGGGCGCACGGTCTACGTGACGAACAGCGCGAACGTCGGCGGCATCGCCAACGTCACCCGCTTCTCGATCGGCGGCACCGGCGCCCTGACGCCGGTCGACGCGGTGACGCTGGGCGACCGCGGCGGGGCGCGCAGCATGGTCTTCACGCCCGACCTGCGATTCGCCTTCCTGGCGAACACCCTGGTCAACCGGGTGGTGAGGTTCCGGATCGGGTCCGGTGGCGCGCTCGAACGCCTCGGCGAGGTCGAGACCCCCGGGCCGTTCGCGATGGCGATCGCCCCGGACGGAAAGACGATCTACGTGAGCAACTCGGGCACCCGCCTGCTGTCGCCGTTCACGGTCGGGACGAGGGGCGAGCTCACGCCGCTGCGCCCGGTGGACACCGGGGCGGAGGCCGCCAAGGGCGTCGCCGTGACCCCGGGCGGCCGGTTCGTGTACGTCAGCCACGGCTCGACACGCGACACCACGCCGACCGTGATGACCGGCTTCGCCCTGCGAGCGGACGGCTCCGTCGGCCGCGAGGTCGCGCGGAAGGAGATCGGGATCTCCGGCGCGGAGACCGTCATCACCCCGGACGGCCGTTTCGTCTACGTCGTGAACCAGATCTCGAACGACGTGCACGGGTTCCGCATCGGCTCCGGCGGCGCTCTCACGCCCGTGCCGCGCTCACCCGTCGGCGGCGGCGACTTCCCGGAGGGCGCCGGGATAAGCCCGGACGGACGCGGCCTGTACGTCGCCGCGGTCGGCGTCGAGGGCAACGACCCGGACGCGCGCGCGGGCCAGGTGCTGGGCTTCACGATCGGCGACGACGGGAGCCTCACCGAAAAGCCCCGGCGCGTCACGATGGCCAGTCCGATCGGCGTCGGATTCTCGGTGGACGGGCGCCACATGTACGTCAGCGACTACACCGAGAGCATCGTCAACGCGTTCGCGGTGGCCCCGGACGGCACGCTCGACCTCGTCCAGACGGCCGCCTCGAACGGCCCGCGCCCCGCCTTCCACTCGATCAACGTGCTGCCCTCGCGCAGGACCGCGTCCCGCGCCCCGCGATAGGAGACCGGTGCCTGACTTCGTGGTATTCGTGTGCTAGATCCGATCTAGCGGGGTGCCGCGCGGGTTCTGGCGCCTTCCGGGTGAACACCCGAGGATCTAGGGGGAGGCACCCGATGACCCATGACGCGGCGCCCCTGCGGGTGGCGGTCATCGTCGGCAGCACTCGCGAGGGACGGGTGGGCGACCGGATCGGCTGCTGGTTCGCCGAGCAGGCACGGCGGCGTGACGACCTTGAGGTCGCCGTCATCGACCTGCTGGACGCCCGGTTCCCGGCCCGGTACCCGAGGACGGTCACCCCGGGGGTCGCCGAGTTCACCGCCCAGGTGGGCGGCGCGGAGGCCTTCGTGGTGATCACCCCGGAGTACAACCGGAGCTTCCCGGCCGCCTTGAAGGAGGCGATCGACTACGCCTACGACGAGTGGCAGGCCAAACCGGTCGGCTTCGTGTCGTACGGGATGGGCTCCACCGGGCTGTACGCGGTGGAGCAGCTCCGCACGGTCTTCACGGGCCTGCACAGCGTGACCATGCCCTGCTGGGTGAGCTTCGACCTGCTGGACGGAAGCGTCGACGACTGCGGCCGCCCGTGCCAGGCGGACGTGCCGGCGCAGAGCGTCAGGTCGATGCTCGACCAGCTCACCTGGTGGGGCCTGGCCCTGCGGGCCGGTCGCGCGGCGCGCCCCTACGTCTCCTGAACCCCCACACACGGAGAGGACACATCATGAGTCAGCACGATTTGGCGATCGAGACCGAGGGGCTGGTCAAGACCTTCGGGAAGACACGGGCCCTGGACGGCCTCGACCTCCAGGTGCCCACCGGCATGGTGTACGGCGTGCTCGGCCCCAACGGGGCGGGGAAGACCACGGCCGTGCGGGTGCTGGCCACCCTGCTGCGGCCCGACGGCGGCCAGGCCCGGGTGTTCGGCCTCGACGTCAAGAAGGAGGCCGACGCCGTCCGCGGCAAGGTGAGCCTGACCGGGCAGTACGCGTCGGTCGACGAGGACCTCACCGGGACCGAGAACCTGATCCTGCTCGGCCGGCTGCTGGGCCACCGCAAGCCGGCGGCCCGGGACCGGGCGGGCCAGCTGCTGGAGGCCTTCGGGCTGACGGACGCCGCCGACAAGCAGGTCAAGAACTACTCGGGCGGGATGCGGCGGCGCATCGACATCGCGGCCAGCATCCTGAACACCCCCGACCTGCTGTTCCTCGACGAGCCCACCACCGGCCTCGACCCGCGCAGCCGCAACCAGGTCTGGGAGATCGTCCGCCTGGTGGTGGCGCACGGCACCACGGTGCTGCTGACCACGCAGTACCTCGACGAGGCCGACCAGCTCGCCGCCCGGATCGCGGTCGTCGACCACGGCAAGGTGATCGCCGAGGGGACGCCGGGAGAGCTGAAGTCCTCGATCGGCGCCGGCGCGGTGCACGTCCGGCTGCGGGACGCGGCGCAGCGTCCGCAGGCCGAGGAGGTGCTGGCCCGGGAACTCGGCGCGTCCGTGCAGCTGGAGGCCGACCCGGTCGCGCTCACCGCCCGCATCTCCGGCGACGAGACCAAGCTCGGCGCGGCGGAGCAGGCGTCCCGCGCCCTGGCCGAACTGTCCCACGCCGGGATCACCGTGGACGACTTCTCCCTCGGCCAGCCCAGCCTGGACGAGGTGTTCCTGACCCTGACCGGTCACCCCGCCGAGGACGACGCGAAGGAAGCAGAGGTGGCGGCATGAGCACCACGACACACGAGACGACCGCTTCGCCGTACGTCCCGTCGGCGGAGACCCTCAGCACGGTGCTGGCGAGGGGCGACCGTCCGGCGAGACCGGGCGCCCTGTCGACCTCGATCACCTTCGGCTGGCGGGCCATGCTGAAGATCAAGCACGTGCCCGAGCAGCTGTTCGACGTCACCATCTTCCCGGTGATGATGGTGCTGATGTTCACCTACCTGTTCGGCGGCGCGCTGGCCGGGTCGACCAAGGAGTACCTGCAGTTCCTGCTGCCGGGGATCATGGTGATGAGCGTGGTGATGACCACCATGTACACCGGCGTCGCGGTCAACATCGACATCGAGAAGGGCGTCTTCGACCGGTTCCGCACCCTGCCGATCTGGCGGCCGTCCCCGATGGTCGGCTACCTGCTCGGCGACATGTTCCGCTACACCATGGCGTCGATCGTGATCCTCGTCCTCGGCCTGATCCTGGGCTTCCGCCCGGACGGCGGCCCGATCGGGGTGGTGGCCGGGATCGCGGTGCTGGTGGCGTTCTCGTTCGCCTTCTCCTGGATCTGGACGATGGTCGGCCTGCTGATGCGCGGCGAGAAGGCGGTGATGTCGGTCAGCATGTTCGTGCTGTTCCCGCTCACCTTCCTCAGCAACGTCTTCGTCAATCCGAACACCATGCCCGGCTGGCTTCAGGCGTTCGTCGACGTCAACCCGGTGACGCAGGTGGTGGACTCCGTCCGCGGCCTGATGGCGGGCGACGCCGACGGCGGCGAGCTCATGTGGGTGCTCGTCTGGGGGATCGTGCTCGTCGCGGCCTTCGGAACGGTCACGATGCGGCTCTACAACCGCAAGTAGTCGGGACACCGAGATCGCCTGGCCGCCCTCACAGGCGCCAGGCGATCTCGCGTTCCGGCCGGTAGGAGCAGGACGACCCGGTGGAGACCGCGTCCCTGAGATGGGCGGCGAGCTCGGGGTGCCGCTGGTCGAGCTTGCGCAGCGTGTCCTTGATGCGGGCGGTGACCGTCTTGCGGGCCCGCTCGGCCTCGTCGCCCAGGCGCCGGGTGCGTCCCGCCAGGCCGGCGGCGGCGCGCAGCTCGTCCAGCAGCGCGGCCCGTTCCCGGTCGTACTCGGCCGCGCGCCGGTCGTCGCCGAGGGACGCGGCCTGGTCGATCTCCTCGTCCAGGACCTCCAGGCGGCGCTTGTACCGCGCCTTGGCCTCCTCGTCGAGCACGGCGTCGCCGCCCATCCGCCGCGCCGCGATCACGACCTCGCCGCCCTCCGGGCTCAGCAGCCGCACGGCGGGCACGTCAGCGCCTGGACGTTCCAGCAGCGTGTGCAGGTCGTGCAGGCCCTTGCCGTCGGGTACGTGGACCGTCCGGCCGGCGTACGTGAGCGTCCAGACCTGCCCGTCGAAGCGGAACACGTTCCCCGGCTCCGCCGGAACCGCGGGCTCGGCCCGAAGCTCCTGGACGCGCTGCCGGACGTGCCGCATCCCGATCTCGGCGGCCACCCGGGCGGCCTCGTCCAGCAGTTCGGCGGCGGCCTCCGCGTCGCCCGGCCCGCCACGGCCCAGCAGGGCCTCGGCCAGCCGCGACCTGGCCTCGGCCGACCAGGGACGCGACTTGAGCAGGTCGGCGGACCGGGAAGCCTCGGTGAAGCCCGCGATCGCGTCGTCCCAGCGCTCCTCGGCCAGGTCGGCCAGCGCCGACCAGTGGATCATGGGCCCGCCGATGTCGCAGCCCCACATCGACACCGCCCACAACCCCGCGTACGGCGCGAGGTCCGCGCGCGCCTTCGCGCAGCGCACCGGGTCGCGCAGAGCCGCCGCCACCTGCGCCTTCAGCCGCAGCCACATCGGCATGATGGTGGGCGGATACGGCTCGGCGACATCCTCGTACCGCTGGACGTGGGCCAGCGCCGCATCCACCTCGCCGCGCTGGACCGCCGTCAGGGCTTCGAGCAGCCGCGCGTACGGGTGAGCGACGTCGGTCAGGGCCCGGTGCACCGCGTCCGAATCGTCGAACCGGCCCTCCAGCAGCCGCAGCGCCCACCGCAGGTGCCGGAACATGATCGCCCACTCGCCGGGGAGCAGCGTGCCGAAGGCGTCCGCCTGGTCGAGCAGGTCGTCGGCGGCGTCGAACCGGCCGAGGAAGCCCGTGATGATGCTCTGGTCGGCGATCGAGGCGAGGCTGAACCGGGGCCGCCCGTTGCGCTCGGCCTGGGCGACGAACTCGTGGTACTGGTCGAGGAAGCGCGGGTCGCCCTGCTCCAGCAGCGCCACCCAGCGCAGCGACCCGGCGAAGTGCTCCATCACGTGGTCGCCGGTACGGCGCCCGACCTCGGTCATCGCCCTGGTCAGCGCCTCGCGCTCGACCGCGGTTCCGGGCCCCCAGATCAGGGCGTGCCGGGCCCACAGGCTGAACGAGAGCGCCTCGTCGTCCCCCGCCTCCTCGGCCGCCGAGCCCAGCTGGACCGCCAGCTCCTGAGCGAGGCGGTCGCTGGACCCGGGGCCCGCCGGCACCTCGTCGCCGGACGCCTTGCCCGTGCTGACCAGCAGGTCGCGGGCCTCGTGCAGGAGGTCCACCTTGAGCGCGGCCCGCTCGGCGTCCTCGTCGTAGAGGTACAGGCCGAGCGCTACCCGGGCGAGCATCTCGGGGGTGCCGAACGAGCGGGCGGCCGTGACGGTCTCGTCGAAGATCCGCCGGCTGTCGTCATGGTCGCCCAGGGCGCGCAGCTGTCTGCCCAGGTCCAGCGCGACCCGCAGGCCCGCGGTCGAGTCGGGGCCGGCCCGCTCCAGCGCCCGGCGGTAGTGCCCGGCGGCCTCCTCGAAGGCCAGCCGGTCGCCGGCGTCGCGGGCCGCGGCCTCCAGCAGCTCCACCGCCCGCGCGGTCTCCAACTCGTCGCCGGACAGGTGGGCGTGCCGGGCCAGCTCGGTCACCAGCATCTTGTCGCGCAGGGCCGGGGCGGCGTCGACGGCCTCGACGACCGCCGCGTGCCGCCGCCGCGCCGCGTCCTCGTCGAGCGACTCGTACAGCGTCTCGCGGACGAGGTCGTGCGCGAACGCGAACCGGCCCCCGCCGAGTGACGTCACCAGCCGGGCCGACGACGCCTGGTCGAGCAGCCGGTCGACGCTGGCCACCGGCGCCGCCGCGCAGGCCGCGAGGACCTGGCGGTGGAACTCCCGTCCGAGCACCGCCGCGTCGGTGAGCAGCCGGGTGACCGCCGCGGGCAACAGCGACAGCCGCCGCCGCAGCGCCTCCCGCACGCCGGGGGCGATCGCCGTGACCGAACCGCCGCTGCGCCACAGCCTGGCCGTCTGCTCCACGAAGAACGGGTTGCCGCCGGTCCGGCGGTGCACCTCGGTGACGAGGCCGTCGTCGGGCGGCCGCCCGGCCGTCCGGGACATCAGCGCGCCGACCGCGTCCCGGTCGAGGCCGGTCAGCGTCACCGTGGTCGCCTTCGCCACCAGCGTCAGCATCCGCGACCGCAGCGGGTGCTCGGCCCACTCGACCTCGACGTCCCGGTACGTGCCGACGAGCAGCAGCCGTTCGAACCACGTGTGCTGGGCGGCGAACTCCAGCAGCTTGAGGGACGCCGGGTCGGCCCAGTGCAGGTCGTCGAGGACGACCACCACCGGTCGGCACTGTGAGACCGACACGAGCGCAGTGGTCACGGCGTCGTACAGCCGGAACCCTTCGGCGGGGTCGCCGGTCCCGGACTCGCCCAGCAGCACCGACAGCCCGCCGGCCGTCGCGCCCTCCACCTCCGCCCACTCCTCAGGGGCGGCGACGCGGCGCAGCGACCGGATCACCTGGACCCACGGCCAGTAGCCGGGGGCGCTGTCGGAATCCCAGCACGATCCGCTGAGCACGAGCGCGCCCTGCCGTCTGGCCTCCTCCACGGCCTCGGTCACCAGCGTGGTCTTGCCGATCCCGGCCTCGCCGGTGATCAGGACCAGCCCGCCGTGACTGTCGGCGGCCCGGCCGATCTCGGCGCGCAGGACACCGGCGGGGTGGTCCCTCCCGATCAGCACTGGTGTCATTTTGGGCGGTCGGCTTTCGTCGGCGGCGCTTGCCGAAACGGTATCCGGTCAAGCCGTCACCTGTCGTGGACCACCAGAGCGGGAGGGCGCCTGCTCCACCTAGGGGAGGAGGTCGGCGGTCGACGCCAGCGTCCCGTGGACGACCGTGCCGTAGGAAATGACCGTGCGCACGTGCAGGTCGTCCGTGAGGACGACGAGGTCGGCGTCCTTCCCGGGCTCGATGCTCCCGGTCTGTCCTCCCAGCCCGAGCATGCGCGCCGGCGTGGTGGCGGCGGCGACGGCGGCCTGGGTGATCGGGACTCCGACGCAGCGGACGGCATGGCGCAGCGCGCGGTCCATCGTGAGGGTGCTGCCCGCGTTGGTGACGCCGTCGAGCAGCGTGACCTTGCCGTCGCGGGCGAGGACGGGCAGTGGCCCCAGGTTGAACCGTCCGTCGCTGACCCCGGCCGCCGGGGTGGCATCGGTGACCAGGGCGATGCGTTCGGCGCCCGCGGCGGCGAACGCGAGGCGTGTGGTCGCGCTGTGCAGGTGGACGCCGTCGTTGATGAGCTCGCATGTGACGTTGTCGTGGGTGAGCGCGGCGCCGGCCGGACCCGGCTCTCGATGGTGGAACGGCCGCATCGCGTTGAACAGGTGGGTGGCCATGCTGGCGCCCGCCTCGAACGCCTGGTGCGCTTCGTCGTAGCTGGCGTCGGTGTGCCCCACCGCCACGACCGCGCCCGAGGCGACGACTTCGCGGACGAGGTCCATCCCGCCGTCCAGTTCGGGCGCGAGGGTGACGGTGCGGACGGCGCCGTCGCCGCTGGCGAGCAGGTGCCGCAACGCGCCGACGTCCGGCGCGAGGACGTAGTCGTTGTGATGGGCGCCCCGGTGGTCCGGGTTGAGGAACGGCCCTTCGAGGTGGATCCCGGCGATCGACCGGTGCAGCGGATCGGGTGACCGCATGAGGGCGGCCACCGTGCGGGCCGCGGCCGCCATCTCCTCGACCGGTGAGGTGACGAGGCTGGCCAGCGTGCGCGTGGTTCCGTGACGGCGGTGAAAGGCGATCGCCCGCAGGATCTCCTGTGGATCCTCCGTGGTGACCTGAGCGCCGTCGCCGCCGTGCATGTGCAGATCCACGAACCCGGGCAGCACGTAGTCCGATCCGAGATCGTGAACCTCGCCGTCGGCCGATCGCGGCGGGTCTCCGGCTCCCACGGCCGTGATCCGGAGACCGTCCAGAGCGACCCATCCGGGATCCAGTAGCCGGTCGGGTGTCACTACGCGGGCGTTGGCGAGGATCATGGCCTTCCCCTTTGTCGGGTGTCGTCGGCTGCTGGGAGGGATATTATCTTCTCTCAGAGAAAATAATCTAGGCGCAGGGACGGGACTCTTGGTCGCGATCGGTAGGCGAGGTGTCGGCGACGACGGCGGGTCGGCGGCGGCGCGAGTCCTCACTCTGTTGCATCGGTCCGGCCCGCTGACCCGCGCGGCGGTCACGGCCGAACTCGGGCTGGCCGCGAGCGCGGTGGGCGCCGCCCTGAGCGACCTGACGGAGCTGGATCTGGTCCGCGTCGGCGAACCGCCACGCCGTTCCCCCGGCGCCCCGGCCGGACGCGGCAGGCCGTCTCCCGTCGTCGAGGTGAATCCCGACGGGCCCGTGGCCGTCGCCCTCCAGCTGAGCGCGGACAGGATGACGGTCGGCCTCGTCGGACTCGACCGCAGGATCGGTCACGTCCGCGAACGCGTTCTGAGCAGGGCCGAGACGGACCCCGGCGTCCTCATACCGATACTGGCCGGCGCGGTCTCCGACGCCGCGCACCGGACCGACCGCCGATGCGCTGGGGTGTGTATCGCGATGCCCGGCTTCATCAGGGAGTCTGACGGCTTCGTCCGGTCCGCCCTGAACCTGGGCTGGGACGGCGTACCGCTGGCGCGGCACCTGGCCGGGACGATGCCGACCGCCATCCCCATTGCCGTGGGACGAGCCGCGACGCTGGCCGTCCTGGCCGAGTTCCGTTACGGGGCCGGACGCGGCGCCACGAGCATGCTGGCCTTGAGCTGCGAGCATGTCGGCATCGGCGGCGGGTTCGTCGACGCGGGCATACCGCTCACCGGCGCCGGCTACGCCTTGGAGGCCGGCCACATCATCGTGGAGCCCGGGGGCCTGCGATGCCCCTGCGGTGCACGCGGCTGCCTGGAGATGCACGCCGACGCGCGCGCGCTGTCACGCGCCGCCGGACGTCGCCCCGACCGCGGCCATGCCGGCACCGTCGCCGAGGTCTTCGACGCCGCCGCGGCCGGTGACCGCGCCGCGGGGGAGGCGGTCCGCGTCACCGCCGGTCACCTGGTCACGGGCCTGACCAGTCTCGTCAACACGCTCGCTCCAGAACGCGTGGTGCTCATGGGCTTTCTGGCCGACCTGTACCGCGCCGCCGGGGACTTCGTGCGCGACGGGCTGATGGCGTCGTCCGTCGTCGCCCGCACCGGCCACATTCAGATCGTCACAGGCGATCTCCCAGCCCCCGCCCTCGTGGGCGCGGCCGAACGAGCCTTCGCCCCACTGCTCAGAGAACCGCGCACGGCCCTGCCCGCCGCCCCGTCATGAGCCCGAAGACCCGGCGTTCATCGGTTCGGGAGGCCGGTGGGACGGCGGCCGGTTCGGGGGCGTTGCGGGGGCGTGGCGGTTTCCCCTCGGGTTCCGGTGTGCCGCGCGGGGGTGATTTGAGGGTCAGGCTGGACAGGACGGTTGTCGCGAGGGCCATCACGACGAGCATGGCGAACAGGCGCTCGGTGATGAGGCCGAGCGTGAGCCCGATGTTCAGCATCACCAGCTCGGTGACGCCGCGCGCGCTCATCATCATCGACAGGTCTCTGGTGTCGCGCCAGCTCAGGCCCGTGAGCCGGGCGCTGGAGGCGGTGGCCGCGCACTTGGCGGCGACGGCGGCGGTGACGATGCCGGCGCAGAGCGCGATGTTGGTGGTCCCGGCGAGGTCGCCGAGGTCGGTCTTGAGCCCGATGAGGGCGAAGAACAGCGGCAGCAGGAACCACGAGGTGAGGCTGTTGACGGTCGTCGCCAGGCGCGTGATCACCGGTGCCGTGCGCGGCGCGACCAGTCCGGCGAGGAACGCGCCGAAGATCATGTGGACGCCGACGAGTTCGGTGATCAGCGCGGAGACGACCAGCCCGCCGAGGCACGAGGCGACGAGCGCGCCGGACCACCGGTGGTCGTGCTGGGCGGCGCGGGCGAGGCGTGCGACCAGCGGGCGGGCGGCGAACCACATGACGAGGGCGAAGCCCATGGTGAGCGCCAGTGTCAGGACAGGGCCGTGGTAGCCGTCGCCGTGGATCAGGGCGATCACGAGCGCGAGGATCGCCCAGGCGGTGATGTCGCAGACGGCCGCGCCGGCGAGTCCGAGGGCGCCGGTGCGGGTGCCGATCCGGCCGCTCTCGGTGAGGATCCGGGCGAGCACCGGCAGTGCCGTCACGCTGAGCGCGAGGCCGACGAACAACGTGTACGCGGCCTGGGGGGCGTCCGGCGGACGCAGGCTCGCGGGCAGCCACATGGCGAGGAGCGCGCCGGTCAGGAGCGGGAGGGCCAGGGTGCCGTGTCCGATGACCAGGGGGGTCGTGCCGGATCTGCGGAGCAGGGTCACCGGCAGTTCGAGTCCGATGACGAACATGAACAGCAGCACGCCGAGCTGGGCGAGGACGTTGATGAGGTCGTAGGTCTCGTGGCCGAAGAGCGCGGTCTGGGCGCGGGGAAGCAGCGCGCCCAGGACGGAGGGGCCGAGCGCTATGCCGGCGATCATCTCGCCGACCAGCCGGGGCAGGCCGAGCCGCCGGCAGAGCAGGCCGCCCGCGTGCGCGGTCAGGATCACGATGGACGCGGACAGCAGTAACCGGAAGACCGTGCCGGAGGTGGTCGTGGTGTCGGCCGGCGCCGTCCCCGTGTTGTGCGTCCCGTATCTGATCAGGAGGAACACGGCGGTGAGGGGGACGATCACCACGACGGTGTAGGCGATGGCCGAGCGGTATCGGCGGGCCGTCGCGGGCCGAGGGTCCTGGCCGGCGGTCATCACGGTGTCTCCGGGGTGTCGGCCGCGTCAGGCTCGCGGCCCTGCGTGGTCGCGATCACCAGCGCCGCCAGCACCGCGGACGCGCAGCCGAGCAGGCCGACGGCGGAGAGCGGGAGAACCGACAGGGTGCTGGCGCCGACGCCGAACCCGAGCCCCTGCGCGGTGTTCAGCAGGGCGAATCCCTCGGCGCGGCGCGTGGGCGGTACCCGGGACTCGGCGGCGACCGAGCTGACCGCGCTGAGCGGGGCCGTGCACAGGCCCGCGGCGGCGGCGCCCACGAGCATGACGGGCAGGTTGGGCGCGAGCGTGACCGTGAGGCCGCCGCCGGCCAGGACCAGCAGCAGCACCACGGCCAGGCCGACGGTCGCCCGCCGGTCGCGCAGGGAGTACACCGCGCCGCCGCCGATGGCCGCGGCGCACAGCGTGGCCACGAGGATCGAGGCCAGCCCGGTGCCCCCGCCGTAGCGGTCGGCCAGGGGCAGCGCGGCGACCTCGATGGTGCTCAGCAGGTGCCCGAGGGCGAACACGCCGAACGCCCAGCCGAACAGCGGCTTCACCAGCGCGCCGGCCGGACCCACGCGCCGCCCGGTCCTGGCCCCGGCCTGCCCGCCGGGGACGAACAGCGCCGCCGCCGCGGACGCCATCGCCATGATCAGGATCGGGGTGGTCGCCGAGATCTGGGTCAGCAGCGCCACCAACAGCGGACCGCCGACGATCACTCCCTCCACCAGCATCGCGTTGACGGCGACCGCCCTGGCCAGCAGCGACTCCCCGACCACGGCCGTCAGCAGCGCGCGCAGGCCGCCCAGCAGCCCGCCCCCGAGCGCGCCCACCAGCACCGCCAGCGCGATGAGGACCACGGGCGGCATGTCGCCCAGGGACGCGGCGAGCAGGCCGAGGTAGGCCGCCCCGCGGAACACCAGCAGAACCCGCAGCGGGCGCGCGATGCCGAAGCGGTCGAGCAGCCGGCCGACCGGCATCGCGCACACCACCTCAGCGATCATGATGGCCGAGACCATCGCGGCTCCGGTGGTGTAGGAGCCGGTCACCGCGGCCGTCAGCGCCGTGAACGCCAGCGGCGCCATCGCGATGGGCAGCCGCGTGAGCTGGGCCCCGGCGTACCACTGCAGGCAGGCCGTGTTCCGCAGCAGCGGCCACGGGCCGGGACCGGCGGCGCCGGTGTCGGCCGGCGGGTCCTTGGCGGTCATCGCGGTCCGGCCTGGCCGCGCCCATCGGCCCCCAGGACGATCTCGACGGCGTCCCGCGCCGCGCTCAGGGCGGCCGCCACCTCGTCACAGGTGTCGCCCCGGGCCATCAACCAGCCGACGCGGCCGTAGGCGTCGACCGCCGGGCCGACCGGCGTGCCCCGTTCCGCGGTGATCCTGACCTCGACCACGCCGGGCACCGAACGGGCCTCGTCCAGGCCCCGGATCTCCTGCACGACGCCGCGACCGGACGGGAGCAGGAACTCGATCCCGGCGCAGCCGTCCATCCGGTCGGGCAGCGTGTACTCCGCGCCCGCGGCCGACTTGAGCTGGCATTCGATCAGGTCGACGCCCGTGGCCAGCCGGATCAGCTCGGGGATCATGCCGCCCGCGAGCCGGGGGTTGATCTCGATGATCGCGGGCCCGTCCGGTGTCAGCTTGACCTCGGTGTGCGTCGCGCCATGCGAGACGCCCGCCGCCACGAGCGCGCGGCGGACCATCGCGGCCATGTCGGCGACCACCGGCTCCGGCAGCGGCGCGGGCAGGATGTGCCGCCGCTCGACGAAGTGCGGCGGCTCGCCGCACGTCTTCTCAACGGCGGTCACCAGGGAGTGCACACCGTCCGCGCCGAACATCTCCAGGCTGTACTCCGGGTGGTCGAGCAGCTCCTCGACCAGCACCTTACGGGCCGCGGACTGGCCGCGTCCGTTGGTCGTCCGCGCCAGGATGCGGGCCGCCTGCCGCCGGGCCTCCTCGACGGTCTCGCAGCGCAGCACGTCGGTGGACCCGGAGTCGTTGACGGGCTTGACGACGCAGGGCGGTCCGAGGCGGGTGAACGCGGCGTCCACCTGGCCCGGGTCGGTGATGACCTCGTAGTCGGGCTGCCGGACGCCCGCCTTGCGCAGCGCCTCGCGCAGCGCGGCCTTGTCGCGGCAGGTCGCGACGGCGCCGGGGGCGTCGCCCGGCAGTCCGAGTTCCGCGGACAGCGAGGCCGCCGCGTCCAGGTAGAACTCGCTGGTCGTGGAGACGCCCGCGATGGCGCCGCGGTCGAACTCGGCGTTCAGCGTCTCGCGGAGCGCGGACAGGTCGTTGGTGTCGCAGTCGACGATGCGCGGCGCCGCGGTCTCAAGCCCGCGGTACCGGCCGGGGTCGCTGGTGACCAGCACAGGCTCGAAGCCCAGCGAGCGGGCGCGGCGCAGCGCCAGAATCCCCGAACCGGTCGTGTTCGACTCGATGAACACGAAGGTCCTCGACCGCCGCCGCTCGTTGAGGACGGCGTACGACCACCCCGACACCGGTGTCGCCGGCTCCACCTGGCGCGGCCTGCGCGCCACCGGTTCGGCCTTCAGCTTGCACTCGTCCCAGTAATGGTCGCTGTAGACGGTCTCGATGTACCGGTCGCCGCGGTCGGCGAAGATCCCGACGATTCTGGTGCCCGGACGGGCACGCGCCGCCAGGCCGCGCAGCACCTTGTAGACCGAGCCGGAGGTGTTGCCGTAGAACAGCTTCTGCTCACCGGCGAGCTCGCGCGTGGCGGCGAACGCCTCATGGTCGTTCAGCCAGTGCACCTCGTCGATCGTGGAGCGGTCGACGTTCGGCGGATGGAGGCTGTTGCCGAGCCCCGACTGCCGCCGGCCGGGAGTGTCCGGCTGGTCGAAGATGACGCTGCCCACGGCGTCCACCCCCACCGTGTAGAGGTCCGGCATCAGCTCGCGCAGCGCGCGGGAGGTGCCGCACAGCGAACCGCCGCTGCCCACCGCGCCGACCAGGATGTCGATGCGGTCGAGGTCGGCGGCCAGTTCGCCGGCCAACGGCGCGTAGGACGCCGGGTTCTCGGGATTCTCGTACTGCCGCACCCAGTAGGCCCCGGGGTTGGCGTCCATGACCTCCGCCAGACGGGTCAGGCGCGCGCCCTGCCAGCCGCGGTCGTCCATCTCCTTGACGATGTGCACGACACAACCGAGCGCGTTGAGCTTCGCCAGCGTGACCGGGTCGATGCGCGGGTCGGTCACGATGTGCACGGGATGGCCCAGCAGCGTGCCGACGAGCGCCACGCCGAGGGCCATGGTGCCCGACGAGCTCTCCACGATCGGCGCGCCGGGCCGGAGCTCCCCGCGGCGGCGCGCCTCCTGCAGCGCGTGTTTGGCCATGCGGTCCTTGATGGCGAAGAGGTTCTGCGCCTCCAGCTTCGCGTAGACCTCGGCGTGTTCGGCCGCGGGGATGCGAAGGCGGACCAGCGGGGTGTTTCCTATGGCGTCGAGCAGGCTGTCGGCGTACATGGCTGCCTCCGCCTCCTTGTCTTCCTGTCGGTCATGCGACGTCGTCGGCCCGCGGCCGCCGGGCGTCCCAGGGGGTCAGGGACCGCTGTCCGGCGCCGCCCGGCCCGTGCTCGGGTGGTCGTGCGTCGTCGAAGGTGAGCGTGTGGAAGAGGCTCGCGTTGCCCGCGAGCTCGCGGCACTCGGCCGCAATGCTGATGATCTTGTCGGAGTAGGCCGGATCGGACGGGTCGAGCAGGACGCCGACCATGGTGCCGCTGTGCGCGGTCGCGACACCGGCGCCGCGGTGCCGGGCGCAGATGTCGACCATCGCGTCCAGCGTCCGCTTCGGCTGCAGCTCCTGGTTGAGCTCGGCGCTGCGCGTGCTCACCGCGCCGATCGTGGCGAGGTCGCCGCGGGCCACCGCCGTCGCCATCCGGTCCAGCAGGTCCGCGTACGTGGCGCGCTGGGCGGCGGTGAAGGGCTTCGGTATGCGGTTGAAGGCGACCGTGTCCACCGAGCCGCCCTCGTCGAGGGCCACGATCGCGAGCGGCGGCAGGGAGCCGAGATACGCGCGGAGCCGGACGCTTCGATGGTGGTAGGCCACGACGCCCGGATAGAGGACCCCGTCGGTCGGCTCCATGCGGCGCAGGAACGCCTCGATGCGGGTCGGCGGCATCTCCAGGTCACAGGCGTTCGCCACCGCGCGCGCGGTCGCGACGAGGTCCGCCGAGGAACTGGCCATGCCCTTGCCTTCCGGCAGGTCGCTGACCACGCGGAGCGTCCCGCCGATGGCCATACCGGCGCTGCGCAGGATCATCCGCGTCAGCCGCAGCGCCTTCGTCTTCACCCTCGGCACGACCCGCAGTTCGGTCGTGCCGGCGTCGCCGCAGAACGTCACCTGGGACCAGCGCGCGACCGGCAGGGTCACGAGGAAGTCGCCGTCGCGTTCCGGCAGCGTCCCCTGAAGCAGCTCACCGAAGGTGCCGAAGGCGGTGCTGACGCCGGTCACCCCCGAGTAGGGGACGGTGGTCATGAGCGTGCCGGACGTCCCGCCGGCCGTGCCCGTCTCTCCCGTGGTCATGGCCGCGCTCCCTCCGCCGGGACGAGGGCCAGGCGCCGGTCGAGCTCGGCGAGGCCGGCGTCCACACGTCGCCGGCGTTCCCGCCAGCGGTCGAGCTGCCCGGCCAGGCGTGAACGCTGTCCGGCCAGCATTTCCCGGACCGCGTCCGGACGGGTCGACCCCGCTGATCGCTTGGTCAGCAGCGCACGGTCGACGTCGAAGGCCTCGTCCAGCCACCGCCCGGGCCGCCGGACGGCGTGCCCGTGCCGCCGTGCCACCGCGCTCAGCAGGGCGGCGTCCGGACGGTCCGGTGGGCGCCCGGCGCGGACCGAGGCGACGATGAAGGCGCCGGCCACAATCTGCGCCTCGCGCCAGGGCAGGTCCTCGTGCAGCGTCAGCAGGTTGGCCAGCGTGAATCCTCCGAAGTGCTCCCGCAGGCAGGCCGCTCTCATGATCTCGTCACGGAACGTCAGATGGGTCGCTACCCCGGTCAGCAGCCGCAGAACCGACTCCGCCCGGTCGAACGCGTCGGCGACCGCGCTCCCCGCCTCCTTGGAGACCTCGATGCCATTGCTGTACGGGGTGGAGCGCTGCGCCAGCGCGACGCCCAGATACGCCTCGGACAGCCGCGCCGTGCGGCCGCGGATGCGTTCGAGCACGGGGAAGTTCTTCTTCTGCGGCATCGCCGAGGAGATGCCGGACCACTCGTCGGGCAGGTCGATGAACTGGTGGCCCGCCCCGCCCCAGGTCATCAGGTCGGTCACGAACCGGCTCATCACGACGCCGAAGTTCGAGATCTCCGCCACCGACTCCAGCGCCCAGTCCCGGCCCGCGACCGCCTGGAGGGCGTGCTCGCGCGGCGCCGCGCAGCCGAGCAGGCGCGCCATGACGTCCCGGTCCCATGCCAGCTCCTGACCGGCCATCGCGCCCGCGCCCAGCGGGAGCCGGTCGGCCGAGTCGTAGGCCGCTTCGAGCCGGTGCGCCGTGTGCAGGACCTGGGCGGAGACGGCGGTCAGATAGAACGCCGGGCTGATGATCTGCGCCGGTTGCAGGTGCGTGTAGCCCGGCATGACCATCTCGACGGTCCGGTCCGCCAGGTCGTGCAGCCGCGTCGCGAAGGACAGCAGCGTCTCGGCGAGAACCCGGAGGCGTTCCCGGAAGTGCAGCATCTGCGCGGAGGCCTGGAGGTCGTTGCGGCTGCGGTCCACGTGCCAGCGGGCGGGCAGCTCGGGGACGCGAGCGGCCACCCGGCGTTCGAGGGTGAAGGCGGCGTCGGTCATGGCGTCCGCCGCGCCGCCGGCCATCGCCGGTCCGGTCACGGACGCGAGCGCGGCCGCGACGGCGCGCGCGTCGGCGGCGCTGATCAGGTCCATCCGCAGGTATTCGAGGACGAGCACCTGCTCCAGCCGGACGTACCAGGGGAGCAGGTGACGGACCTCGTAGTCGAACTGCGGCCGCAGGACCTCCTGGGTCATGACGGCGCCGGGATCGGCGCCGATACGGCCGGTCAGCGCCGTGACGCCGGGCCGTTCGTCCCCGCGTGGGAGACCGGACATGGCACACATTTCCGCTACCTCAGCCGCCGGTGGGGTCGTCCAGCGCGGCGCGGATGATCCGCGCCACCTGGGCGGCCTGGGTGCGGACGAAATAGTGGCCGCCCTGGTCGATCACGTGCGCGCAGACCCCGAGCTCGGCCAGGGGCAGCCAGGAGCGCTGGTGCTCCGCCGCGTCCGGGGACCGGGCGTCGTCCGCCGCGGTCACCAGGTCGATCCGGCCGCGCAGCCGGTGCTCGCCCGGCCGGTCCACGGCGGCGCGCAGGAACCGGCCCGCCGCTCCCACGTCCTGCCGGACGGCCGCGGCCACCAGCGCGACCCGTTCGTGGTTGAGGTGGTCGAGCATGACGAACGCGCTGGCGTCGCGCAGCCGGGCGACGATCTCCTGGTCGTTCTGCGCCGCGATCGCCGCCGACTCGGCTCCGATCCGCTCCGCGTCCAGCCGAGGCGGCGCGCCGAGGAAGACGCGTCGCACGTCGTGCCGGCCGTCCTCCAGCAGGCGGGCGACGCCCACGGCGAGCGCGGCGCCCGCGTCGTGCCCCCAGAGCACGATCGGTCCGGTCCCGAGCGCGGCGATCTCGTCGCGCAGGATCCCGGCGATCTCGGCCACCTCGGTCTCGGGACGGCCGTCGGCGAAGTCGTGCCCCGGCAGCTCCACGCCGTACACCTCGACACCGGGATCGCGTTCCCGCAGTTCCCGCGCCAGCGCCTGGAAGTTGATCGCGTTGCCGCCCGCGTACGGGACGCAGACGAGCGTGGCCGTGCGGGTCCCGTCGGGGGCGGTGAGCCGCTGGAGCATCCGCCGCCCGGCCGTTCCCCCGGCGCCGCCCGCGCCGTCCCCGCCGGGCCGTTCCATCTCCGCGGCGAGGTCGCGCAGCACCGGGCTGTCCATGATCTGCTGCAGCGACACGCGGCGATCCGCCTTGACGACCAGCCGGACGGCGGCGAGGGAGGTGCCGCCGAGGCCGAAGAAGTCGTCGTCGCGGCCGATGTGCTCCAGCGGGACGCCGAGCACCTCCGCCCACGCGGTCGCCAGCAGCATCTCGGCGTCGGTGCGCGGCGCCGCGTACGGCGCGTCCGCGTGGCCGAGCGCCGCCGCCAGCGCGGTCAGCGACCGCTTGTCGACCTTGCCGTTCTCGTTCAGCGGCAGCCGTTCCAGGCGGTGGCAGTACGCCGGCAGCATGTACTCGGGCAGCGCCTCGGCGAGCCGGTCGCGCAGCCGGGCGCCGTCGACGGACGGCTCCCCGCTGAAGAAGGCGACGAGCCCGGCGTCCCGGCCCTCGCCCGCGACGATCACGACGGTCGCCTCGCGCACCCCCGCGATCGCGAGCATCCTGCTCTCGATCTCGCCAATCTCGATCCGGAACCCGCGGATCTTCACCTGCTCGTCGCGGCGGCCAAGGTATTCGATCTTGCCTTCCGGCAGCCAGCGGCCGTAGTCGCCGGTCCGGTACATCCGCTCGCCGGGGTGGTGCGGATCGGAGACGAACGCCTGCCCGGTGCGCTCCGGGTCGTTGATGTAGCCGCGCCCGACGCTCATCCCGGCGAAGACGATCTCGCCGGGCGAGCCGAGCGGCACCGGCCGCAGCCGGTCGTCGACGATGTACGCCCGCACGTTGCGCAGCGGCCGGCCGACCGGCACGAAGTCGCGCTCGGGGACGGCGGACAGCACCTCGTGCATGGTGTCGTCGCAGACCTCCGTCGCCCCGTAGGCGTTCACCAGCGTGATCCCCGGGAACCGCGCGAACCAGCGGCGCACCAGCTCGTACTTCAGCGCCTCGCCGGTGACCGAGACGGAGCGGACCGCGCCGAGGTCCACCGGGTGGCGGTCCACGTGCGACAGCAGCGTGTCCAGGTAGGAGGGCACGAGCTGCAGGACGTGGACGCCGCGCGCCGCGACCTCGGCGATGAACCGGTCCGGCTCCAGCAGCGTGCCGGTGTCGACGATGTAGGTGCTGGCGCCGACGGCCAGCGGCGCGATCGCCTGCCACAGCGAGATGTCGAAGCACTGCGACGCGGTCTGCGCGACGACGTCGCCCGGCCCGACCCCCATGTCCGCGATCTTCGCGAACAGGTGGTTGACCAGCCCGGCGTGTTCGCACATGGCCCCCTTCGGCTCACCGGTGGAACCGGACGTGAAGTACACGTAGGCGAGGCCGTCGGGACGGACGGCGTCCAGGTCCCGGGGGGTGGCGTCGTCGCCGGAGGGGGTGACGAGGGCGCACTCCTCTCCGGCCACGGCGCGGGCCGCGGCCAGGGCCTCGGCGCCGGGAGCGTCGGCGAGCGCGTGCCGGCAGCGGCTGCGGCGCAGCTGCGCGGCCACCCGTTCCGCCGGGAAGTCCGGCCGTACCGGCAGGTAGACGCCGCCGCAGCGCAGCACGCCGATGATCGCCGCCAGCCAGTCGAGATGGCGGTCCATGACCACGGCGACGACGTCCTCGGGGGCGACGCCGCTCCGCAGCAGCGCGCCGGCCACCCGGTCCGCGGCGGCGTCCAGGTCGCGGTAGCTCCACCGCAGGTCACCGTGCCGCGCCGCGGTCGCGTCCGGACGGTCGGCCGCCTGGCGCCGGAAAAGCTCGTCGAACGAGGCGCCGGGCGCCGGTTCGGCCGGCCCGGCCAGGCCGTCCACCTGAGCGTGGATCTCCTCCTGCGGCAGCAGTACGTGCCGGTCGTGCGGCCGGTCGAACTCGCGGGCCAGCAGGACCAGCGCGGTCCGGAAGTATCCGAGGAGGCGTTCGGCGTGGGCGCGGTCGATGAGGTCGAGCCTGTGGCGGGCGCGCAGGAGCAGCTCGCGGTCGCCACTAAGGACGGTGTCGTCACGAAGGACGGTGAGGTGCCAGAGGCCACCGGCGGTTCGCGGCTCGTCCCCGCGGGGCCGGTCGAGGCACGACAGGTCCAGCGTGGCCTCGCAGTTCGTGCAGCGGGTGCGCGCGCCGGCCGCCGCCACGGCGGCGGCCGTCAGCTCGGCCCAGGTTCCGTCGGCCACGGTGCACCGCAGCACGGTGCCGGAGGTGCGCTCGCCGGCCGTGTGCGGGACGTAGCCGCTGACGACCTCGCGCTCCTGCGACAGCACGCCGAGCACCTTCAGGTGCGCCGCCAGCAGCAGGTCCTCCAGCGCGTGGCCGCGCTCGGCGGCGACGCGCTCCAAGGCGGCGGTCGTGCCCGCGGGCAGGAGGACCTCGTGGTGACCCCAGCCTTGGGCTGCGGGCGCGTCCAGCGCGCGCCAGCGCGGGATCATCCGGTGCGCGGCGGTGACGCCGGGCGCCGGGTCGGCCACGGGAACGGCGGGTCCGGCCATCGTCTGTGTCACACGTCCTCCTCGGTCGTGCCGGACAGCACGCGGCGCAGGCTCAGCGGGCGCATGTCCGTCCAGACCTCGCGGATGTGCCGGAGGCACACGTCCTTGTCGCCGGCGGTGCCCTCCGCCGCCCAGCCCGGCGGCAGCTCACGCGCGACCGGCCAGATCGAATAGGTCTGCTCGTCGTTGACGACCACTCGGTAGGCGCGGTCGGTCGTAGCGGAATCGGCCATCTCGTGTTCACCCGCCTCCTGCGTTGGGCTTCCTGCCGCACACCGTCGCGGACCGTCCTATCGGGCGCCTTTCGAGCCGCCATCAGCACCGTCCGCCGATCACGGAGAGGCCCCCGAAAGCGCGCCCCGGACGCGCGCGTCGGCGGCGAACGGCGCCCCGCCGCGGGATTTCACCGGGCGCCCGGCCCGCGCGGCAGTGGCGCGCCGATAGGCGACTGAAACCGTCCTGTTATCTGCTGGCCAGGCAGGTAAGAAGTGGCACCAAGCCACAGATGCCCGGTCAACAGAGCAACTCTCGGAATTTGCTCCAGCCGAAAGGAACAGGACATGTACGCGGACGACGACAAGAACACGCATTGGGGCTGAGCCTGCCGCTGTGATGCACCGCCGGCGGTCATCGAACGGCATCCGGCGACCGATCCGGCATGGACGGCACGACGCAACGGCACGACGCAATGGAGGAGAACGCAATGGCCGATCAAACGATCGGGGCCGTCGCCACGCGAATGGCGGGCCCCGAGGCCGACCCGGAAACGGGCCGGGAGGCGGGCCCGGCGCCCGAGGTGCTCCGCATCGTCCACGACGTGCTGGGGCGGGACGACATCCGGCCGGACGACGACTTCTTCGACGCGGGGGTCACCTCGCTCGGTCTGATCCGCGTCCTGTTGCAGGTGAACAGTCGGTTCGGCACTCAGCTGACCGGCGTCGAGCTGGGTGACACCGCGTCCGCGAGCCGCTTGGCGGCGTGCGTGGAGGCGGCCGGGAAAGCGGACGCGTGACGCGGGACGGAGGTCAGGGAAAATGACAGTGCGGGAAACGGTGACCGAGCGGAAATTCGCGCTCAATGACGAGGAGCTGGCCTTCTTCAAGGCCAACGGATACTTCGGTCCGTTCAAGGTCTACGAGGTCGAGGAGGCAAAACGGCTCTGGCGGCGGGAACGGCTGCGGCTGCTCGACCGCAGCCACGCGATATACAACGACGAACGCGCACAGGCCGGGAACACCAACATCGCCAACTACGACCGGCACCTCGACTCCGACGCCCTCGCCGACCACATCAGCCGGCCGGAGATCGTCGACCGGGTGTCCAGCGTCTTCGGCCCGGATCTGCTGTGCTGGCGAACCGAGTTCTTCCCGAAGTACCCCGGTGACGAAGGCACCGACTGGCACCAGGCGGACACTTTCGCCAACGCCTCGGGCAAGCCGCAGATCGTCTGGCCGGACGAGCTGAAGGAATACGGCGGGACGCTCACCGTCTGGACCGCCTTCACCGAGGTGAACCAGGACACCGCCTGCCTTCAGTTCATTCCGGGCACGCACGAGCAGATGGTCTACGACGAGGACAAGACCATGCGGTACGACCCGGAGGCGATCAACAGCACGGAGAAGGGAGGGATGAAGCGAGGCTTCTTCGGATACGACTACCGCGATCTGCTGATCGACCCCGACTTCGAGCCCGACGAGGCCAGGGCGGTACCGATGATCATGCGTCCGGGAGAGGCGATCATGTTCTCCTCCACCCTGATGCACGCCTCGTACCCCCACGCGGGCAAGACCGACGAGATGCGCATGGCGTTCGCGTCGCGGTACGTCCCGACGTGCGTGCGCCTCTACCCGGACACCGACGTGATCGAGGAGTACGGCGGCAGCGTGCCGCTGGACCGCTACGGCGCGGTGCTGGTCAGCGGCGTCGACGCCTACGGCCACAACCCCATCGCCACGACGACGACCCGGGGCCGTCCGTTCCACACCAGGTGACCCACTTCAACGCAAGCTCGCCGGCGCCTCCCGCGATATGCGATCCGGAGGCGGCGGCGGGCTCATTTCGCGTCAGGCCGCCCCGAGCACGGGCGGCACCGAACGAAAGGCGGAACATGAGCGGCGGAACGCTGCGCTACGCGGGCCGCGGTGACGTGGACCATCTCGACACCGCGTGCGCGAACTACACCTCCACCCTGGCGTTGCAACGCGCCTACACACGGCAACTCGTCACCTATCCCGCCACCAGGGAGATCGGGACGGCCGGCCGGATCGTCGCGGACATGGCCGCCTCCGTCCCCACCCTCTCCAACGGCGGCGTCGACCACGGCGCGACGGTCTACCGGTTCACCCTGCGGGACGGCGTGCTGTGGGACACCGCGCCACCGCGCCCGGTGACCGCGCACGACGTGGTGCGGGGGATCAAGCGGATGTGCAATCCGATCGCCCCCGCGCCGCTGCTGTCGTACTTCACCGGATCGATTCGCGGGCTGCGGGACTTCGCCGAAGGCTTCCGGGCGTGCCCGCCGACGGTCGCCGGGATCGCCGGGTACCTGGAGAACGACGTCGAGGGGGTGCGGGCGCTGGACGAGCGCACGGTCGTGTTCACCCTCGACCAGCCCACACCCGATTTCCTGAACATCCTCACCCTGCCGTCCGCCTCCGCCGTCCCCCGGGAGTACCTCGACCATCTCCCGGCCAGCCCCGAACTGGAGCAGCGGATCATCTCGAACGGCCCGTACCGGTTCGCGCGCTACGAGCCGGGCGCCGGGCTCCGCATGGAGCGCAACCCGGCCTGGCGCCCGGACGGTGACGACGTGCGCGGCCGGCACGTCGACCGGATCGAGGTCATCGAGGGCCTGAGCCGGGACGAGGCCACCGCGCGGGTGCTGTCCGGCGCCGCGGACCTGCTGTGGGACCTGTCGCCCTCGGCGGAGCTGATCGCGGAGCTGGACGGCGACCCCCGGCTGGAGGCCGTCGCGCACGGCATGCTGAACCCGTGCCTGGTCTTCAACCTCGTCAGCCCGAACTCGGGCGCCGCCACGGGCAGGCCGGCGGTGCGCCGGGCGATCCGCGCCGCGCTCGACAAGCACCGGATCGCGGAGATCTACGGCGGCGCACCGATCAACGAGGTCACCGGGCGCCTGCTGCCCCCATGGGGCGCCGTGGCCGCACCGGGCGGTCCTGGCGGCGCGGACGACCCCGACGCGACCGCCGATCCCGGGCGGGCCCGCGCCCTGCTCGCCGGGGCGGGCTACCCGGACGGCCTGTCGCTCACGATGCTCCACCGCGAAGGCGGGAGCCATCCGGCCGTCGCGCGAGCGGTGCGCGACAGCCTGGCCCAGGCCGGGATCGAGGTGCGGCTGCGCGCGGTGCCGCCGGCCGAGTTCTACTCGGACGTCCTGGAGAACGCGGAGAACGCGCGCCGCGGCGAATGGGACCTGATGGCGCAGGGCTGGCTGCCGGACTGGCAGGGCAACAACGCGCGCACCTACCTCCAGCCGCACTTCTACAGCGCGGGGCTGAACCGCGACGACCCCACCTGGGGCGTGGTGTACGGCTACTACCGGAACGCGTCCGTCAACCGGCTCCTTGAGGCCGCCGCGACGGCGTCCGAGCCGGAGCACGCCGGCAAGCTGTGCCGCGAGGCCGAACTGCGGATCCTGGACGACGTCGCGGTGATCCCGGTCCTCTTCCAGAAGAGCGTGACCCTGCGCGCGTCCCGCGTCCGCGGCTTCACCGGGTACCCGTGCCACATCGGAGACCCGACGCACATCCGGCTGGATGACACGAAGGACTGGTAACGGATGGACGGGTGGCCGTGGTCAGCGGCCGGTCCGGTCCCCTGTGGGGGGACGACCCCCCACACCCCCCGGAACGGGCCGGATGGGGTCGGCGAGGATCACGGCCATCCGCCGGTCGCCCCGGTAGGGCTCGCGGTTGTGCGCGGTCCGGATGTTGTCGATGATCATGATGTCGCCCGCCCGCCAGGGGACGCGCCGCGTGTGGGCGTCATAGGCGGCGTTGATCGTCTCGACCGTGCCGGGGGTGAGCGGGCGGCCGTCCCCGTAGAACGTGTCGAACGGCAGGCCGCGGTCGCCGAACTCCATCGTGAGGTACGCGCGGACGTCCGGGTCGAGCGTCCACCGGTTGCAGAACGCGATCTGGTTGAACCAGCATCGTGCGCCCGTCCGCGGATGGCGGACTATCGCGTCGCGCCGCTGCCGGGTCCGCAGCCCGCCGTCCGCCCGCCACTCGACGTCGACGCCGTGCGCCAGGCAGTAGCGCTCGACGCCCTGCGGGTCCTCGGTGCCGAACGCCTGCTGCCAGGTCATGCCCAGCGTCGCGTGGTAGTTGCGTTCGAGCAGCCAGCCGGTGCGTGCGAACTCCTCCGTCAGCTCGGCCGGGAGCGCCGCGAGGACCTCGGTGGCGTCGGCCAGCGCGGTCTCGCCGCCGCCGGCCGGTGCGACCAGGCACATGACGATCAGCAGGGACGGCACCGTGTCCGCGTAGCTGAGCTCGTGATGCATGCACATCGGCTGGTCGGGCGGCCATTCCAGCGACGAGTAGATCCGGTCGCCGAGGACGGAGCGCGGCGCGAAGCCCTCGCGCTCGGTGACGGGCTCGACGCCGATCGCCGAGCAGGCCAGGCGGGCGTCCTCCGCGTCGGCGATCCGGAGGCCGCGGACGAGGACGGCACCGTGCTCCCGCACCATCGCGCGCAGCTCGGCGCGGTGCGCCTCGGCCTGGGCGTGCGGATCGGCGGCGTTCAGCTGGACGACGGGCGGTCCCGCTGCGGCGGCTCCCTCCGACTGCGCGGCCAGGGTGGGCGGTGCTGACATCGGCGGCCCTTTCACGTCGGCTCGGGATCTGGATCGCTCAGCGTCGCGCGGCGACCGCGTCATGGATCGCCGTGGTGACCGCGGCGAGGCCGGAGCGCAGGTGGTCGTCCTGCACGGCGTAACCGATGCGCATGCGGTCGGGGTGGGTGAAGCAGGCGCCGGGGACGACGAGCACGCCGGCGTGCGTCGCCAGGTCCGCGCACAGCGCGGTGACGTCGTCCAGGCCGATGATCTTCGGGAACGCGGTGACGCCGCCGCGCGGCGGCGGAAGCGAGACGACGTCGCCGTTGTCGCGGGCCCAGGCGAGCAGGATCTCCCGCCCCTGGCGCGCCTCGGCCAGCCGCGGTCCGATGACGGCGTCCGCGTGCTCGATGACCGCCGCGGCCAGCGCCTCGTTCAGCGGCGACAGGGCGAGCGTCAGGTAGTCGCGGATCCGCACCATCTCGGTCAGCAGCTCCGGCGGCGCGAAGCACCACCCGGCCCGCAGGCCGGGGAACCCGAACGCCTTGGACAGGGTGCCGAACGACACGCAACGCTCCAGGTCGTTCACCGGATCCGGCAGGGCGGGGGCGTCGTGCGCCAGCTCGGCGAACGCGCCGTCCCAGAAGAGATGGCATCCGTGCCGCGCGACGAGCTCGACGAGCCGCTCGTACTCGTCGCGGCCGAGCGTCGTGCCGGTCGGGTTGTGCGGGAAGTTCGCCACCACGATCCGTGTCGCGGGGCTCATCAGCGCGGTCAGGCGATCGAGGTCCGCGGCGAAGCCGTCGCCGGCGGGCAGCTCCCAGACGCGCAGCCGCGCTCCGAGAGCGGCGGCGATGGACGTCAGCGACTGGTAGGCGGGCCGCGGCACGATCACCTCGTCGCCGGGCCGGATGAGCGCGGCGAGCGCCAGGAAGATGCCCTCGCTGGACCCGTTGGTCATCATCACGCGGTCGGCGCGGCCCGGCGCGTACCGGTTCGCGACCGCCGCGCGCGGACGCTCGCCGCCCAGCGAGGGGGCGTCCCGGAACTCGACGCCCTCCAGCGCCGGATGGTCCAGGTCGGTGAGCCGCAGCAGCTCGCCGAGGGAGTACTCGCGGACCCCCGAGCAGGAAATGTCGATCTTCGCGGTGAAGTAGCGGTCGCGCAGCCAGTCCTCCAGCAGCGCGGGCTCGATACCCCGCAGGTTCGCGGCCGGTGCGCTCATCGCCCGCCGTCCCCTCAGCCGATCACGCGGCTGGCGACCGACACCCGGCCGGGCAGCGTACGGCGCAGGTCGGTGACGACGTTGACGCGCTTCAGCCAGCGGTCCCGCCCGTCGAACCGGGCGCGGAACGCCCTGCGGCCGTGCACCACGTTGCGGTTGTCGATGAAGCACATGTCACCGGGGCGCAGCGCGACGTCGTAGGTGTGCGCGTCCAGATGGTCGACGAGCCAGGCCAGCGCGTGCGCCGCCGCCGCGTCGCCCTCGGCCGGGACGACGAAGTCGCGGTCGATGCGCAGCACCGGCGCCTCGGGATGGCCGCTGAGCACCGCCACCTTCGGGGGATCCGAGCGCATCTCCGACAGCCTCCCGAACGCCGAGGCCGTCACCTCGTCCCCGGCCGCCGAGTTGTGGTCCGGGTCATGGGACGAGTCGGGCAGGATCACGTACCGGGGCTGGCGGAGCAGGGCCGCGACCTCGTCCGGCACGTCCTCCGGGTCGACGTACGAGATCGTGGTGCCGACCTCCTCCGGCGAACGGAGGCAGAGCAGGCCCACGTAGTCGGCGCGGTACGGCGAGAACGCGTCCTCGGTGTGCCAGCCGAGCGGGCTCTCGCTGCACGAGCTGACCAGGCCGTGCTCCTCGCCCGGGGTCGGGACCACGTCGGTGACCAGGCGGCCGTTCTGCTGCGTCGCCCAGCCGATCACGTCGCCGAACAGCGCGCCGTAGAGCATGGCGAGGAACGCGTACGGCCGGCTGCGTTCGGTGTCGGCGTCCCGCCAGCGCAGCGGGGTGTCGCCGATGGCCAGGTCGTCGATGTCGTTGCCGCTGATCAGCACGGCGTGCTTGCGGGCGTCGAGCCTGGCGACCTGGGCGAACTCCCGCACGGACTGGGGCATGTCGTGCGTCAGCAACGAGACGCGACCCAGGAAGTCGGCGTCGGCGACGCCGGCGAACCGCGTCGCGCAGAAGCGGGCCAGGCCCATCAACCGCCGGGCGTCCCCGGGAGACAGATCGAAGCCCAGCAGTCCGCCGCGGCGCGGCTCGGCGTCGATCGTCGCCGTCCCGGCGGCTGTCCCGGTGACCGTGCCGGCCGCATCATCACTCATCTTCCGAACCTCACCTGTGTCTGGGGGGCGCGTTCGTACCTTCCGGATCTCACGCTGCGACGGGCGGATATCGTCCGGCTTCCGGCGCCCTGTCGGGTGGCCGCCGCGCCCGCGAGGGCCGTCGCGGCGGCGACCGCTCCCGCGAGGACCGCGCGGCGCCGCGATATCGCGGCGGAAGCCGGCCGATAGCCGCCGTGCACACGCTTGCCAGGACGACGCGGACGAACACGACCGCGACCGGCGAGGTGGCGCATCCGTGAACGGCCGGCCGAAACCGCGGCGCGCGTCATCCGCTCCGCGCGCCGCCGGACCGGTCCCGCGCGCCGCCGGACCGGTCCCGCGCGGCGTCGAACCGAGGAGGGATGGTCTTGACCGAGCCGAGAACGGCGGGCGCCATCGAGGGCCGCATCAGCGCCCTGCCGGACGAGGAACGCCGGCGGCTGCTGGAGATGATCGAGCGGATGGAGGACGCCGCCGCTCCGCGACGCCATCCGCTGTCGCCGGTGCAGCGGGGCATGTGGTTCCTGGACCGGTTGATCGGGCCGACGGCCCTGTACAGCGTCCCGTGGATGTACCGGATCAGCGGCGACCTCGACGTTCCGGCGCTGCGCCGCGCGGCGGAGGCCGTCGTCCGGCGCCACGAGGTGCTGCGCACCCGCATCGTCGACGACGACGGCGTCCCGGTGCAGGTCGTCGCGGCGGAGCTGCCGCCCGAATGGGACGAGTCAGATCTGCGCGGACGCGCGGACTGGGCCGCCGGGCTCGACCGGATCACCGGTGACGCCGCGGCCCGTCCGTTCCGGCTCGACACGGGGCCGCTCGTCCGCTGCCACCTGGTCCGGCTGCCCGACCGGCGGTCCGCGTTCGTGGTGAACGTGCACCACATCGTCTTCGACGCCTGGTCGACCAAGGTGTTCACCGAGGAACTGTGGGCGCTCTACACGGCGTACACGCGGGGCCGTCCCGAGGACCTCGCGCCGCTGCCGATCCAGTACGGCGCGCACGCGCGACGCCATGGCGCGCAACTGGACGGCGGTGCGCTGGACCGCCAGATCGACTACTGGACGGATCACCTCGCCGGCGGTCCGCCCGTCGTCGAGCTGCCGACCGACCGTCCGCGACCGGCGGTCAACGCCTACCGCGGCGAGACCGTCACGCTGCCGCTGGACGTCGCGCTCGTCGACCGGGCGCGCGAGTTCGGCAGGTCCGAGCGCGCCACCCTGTTCATGACCGTGTTCGGCGTGTTCGACCTGCTGCTGCACCGGTTCACCGGGCTCGGTGACCTGACCGTCGGGGTGCCGTTCGCCGGCCGTACCAGCGCCGACCTGCGCGATCTCATCGGACTCTTCGTCAACACGCTGCCGCTGCGTACCCGCGTCACCCCGGACATGACCTTTCGCGACCTGCTGCGCCAGGTCCGGGGCGTCGCGCTCGGCGCCTTCGCCAACCAGGACGTGCCGACCGACGAGCTCGTCCGGCGGCTCCATCTGGATCGCGACCTCAGCCACAACCCCCTGTACCAGACGCTGTTCTCGGTGGAGGAGGGGGACGAGCCGCCCGCGGCGGTCCCGGGGATCACCGTCGAGTCCGTGGACGAGATCTGGACCGGTACCGCCAAGTTCGACCTGACCTGGGCCGTCACGACCACGGGCCGCACCGCGTCGATCACCGTCGAGTACAACTCGGCCCTGTTCGACCGCGCGACGGTCGACCAGGCCGGGCGCGTGTTCCGGGCGTTGCTGGCCGCCGTGCTGGACCGTCCCGACGCGCCCGTCGGCGAGCTGACCGCCTTCGGCGACGCGGACCGCGCGGCCTTCGTCCGGTTGAACGACACGCGGCGGGTGTGGCCGTCACCCGGCCTGGCGCACGAGCTCGTCGCCGAGCAGGCGGCACGCGTCCCCGGCGCGCCCGCGCTGACCGCCGGGGGCACGACGGTGACCTACGCGGAGCTGGACGGCCGCGCGGACCGCCTCGCCCGCCGGCTGCGACACCACGGGATCGGTGCGGAGGCGCCGGTCGGGGTGTGCCTGCGCCGCGGCGCCGAACTGCCCATCGCCATGCTGGCGGTGCTGAAGGCCGGGGGCGCCTACGTGCCGCTGGACCCCGGCTTCCCCGACGAGCGCCTCGCCGTCATGATCGAGGACACCGGGATGGACGCGCTGATCACCGACGCGGATTCGGCGGCGCGGTTCGCCGGCTCCGGCGTCGACGTCATCACCGTCGATGCCACCGTCGAAGACCCGGTGATCGCCGAGCACGACGACGCCGTCCCGGTTCCGGCGGTGCGCGCCGAAGGGCTCGCCTACACCATCTTCACGTCCGGATCGACCGGACGGCCGAAGGGCGTGCAGATCCCGCATTCGGCGCTGCGGAACTTCGTCCGGTACGTGCGCGACACCCCCGGCCTGAGCGGCGGGGACACGCTGCTGGCGGTCAGCACCGCGATCTTCGACATCTCGTTGTACGAGCTGGTGGCGCCGCTGACCGTCGGCGCGCACGTCGTCGTCGCCACCGAGGACGAGGCACGCGACGGAACCGTCCTCCGGGACCTGCTCGACCGGCACGCCGTCACCGTCCTGGACGCGACCCCCGCGACCTGGCGGCTCCTGATCGAGGCCGGCTGGACGGGCTCGCCCGGCCTGCGCGGGATCTCCACCGGCGAGGCCCTGCCTCCCGATCTCGCCGCGGACCTGGCGCCGCGCCTCGACGAGCTGTGGAACCTGTACGGTCCGACCGAGGCGACGGTGTGGGCCAGCCACCACCGGGTCGTGGACGACGCGCCGCAGCGCGTCCCGATCGGGCGGCCGACCGCGAACACCTACCTGTACGTGCTGGACGACGATCTGCGCCCTCAGCCCGTCGGCGTGCCCGGCGAGCTCTACATCGGCGGGGACGGCCTCGCCCGCGGTTACCTCGGCAGACCCGACCTGACCGCGGACCGGTTCCGGCCCGACGTCACGGGCCGCGCGCCCGGTGCCCGCATGTACCGCACCGGGGACCGCGCCCGCCTGCTGCCCGGCGGCGAGATCGAATGCCTCGGGCGCCTCGACCACCAGATCAAACTGCGCGGCTACCGGATCGAGCCCGGCGACGTCGAGGCGGCGCTCACCGCCGAGCCCGAGGTGCGGCAGGCCGTCGTCGTGGTCCACGATCCGCCGGGCGGCCGGCGGCGGCTCGCCGGCTACGTCGTCGCGGAGCCGGACGCCGCGTGCGACCCGGCCCGGCTGCGCGAGGCGGCCGCCGGACGGCTCCCCGCGTACATGGTGCCGGACACGATCACGGTCCTGGACGCCGTCCCGCTGACCCCGAACGGCAAGATCGACCGCAGGGCGCTTCCGGCCCCCGGCGACGCGCGCCGCGCGTCCGGCGCGTACGTGCCGCCGCGCCCCGGCACCCAGGCGCGGCTGGCCGAGGCGTGGTGCACGGTCCTCGGCGTCGACCGCGTGGGCGCGGGCGACGGCTTCTTCGACCTCGGCGGGCACTCGCTCGACGTGCTCCGGCTGACCGCCGAGGTGGAGGTGTCACTCGGCCTGAAGCTGACTCCGGCCGACCTGTTCCAGTACCCGACGCTGGAGGCGCTGGCCGACCTCGTCGACCGGACCTCCGGTGGCGCGCCGTCCGCCGGGGCCGGGCCGGCGGCCGCGCTGACGTGCCTGCGAGACGGCGGCGACGGGCCGCCCCTGGTGCTCATCCATCCGGTGGGCGGCACGGTGTGGTGCTACGCGCCGATGCGCGACCTTCTCGGCGGCGGCCGCCCGGTCTACGGGGTGTCCGCGGCCGGCCTCGCCGACGGGTCCGCCCCGCGCGAGCGGATACCCGAGATCGCCTCCGCCTACCTGGAGGCGCTCGGCGACGCCGGCCTCGAACCCCCGTACGCGCTGGCGGGCTGGTCCATGGGCGGCGTCATCGCGTTCGAGATGGCCCGGCAGTGCCAGGACCGCGGGTTCACCCCGGACGTGATCATGATCGACAGCGCGTCGCCGGCGGTGCTGCGGTCGGTGACGCTCGACGAGAGCGACGTGCTGGAGGACTTCGTCCGCGAACTCGCCGAGGGCACGGGCACCGACCTCGGGATCACCGCGGAAGAACTGCGGCGGCTCCCGGCGCGGCGGCGTGAACCGTTCGTCTTCGACCGGATCCGCTCCGCGGGCCTCGCCGCGGACGCCGCCGAGGTGGCGTACCTGCGCCGCGCGGCGGCCGTGTTCGCCGCGCACACCAGGGCCATGTCCGCCTACCGGCCCGCGAGCCGGTACCGCGGCCGGGTGACGCTGATCAGCGCGGACGGCACGAAGCCCGTGCACGGCCGCGCCATGACCGACGGCTGGGCGGACGAGATCGCCGGGACGCTGCGCACCCGCCGCGTCGCCGGCGACCACTACGGCTGCATGCGCGCGCCGATCCTCACGGAGACGGCGGCCCTCGTCCGCCGGGCGCTCGCGGAACCCGCCGGCCACCCGGAACCCGCCGGCCACCCGGAACCCGCCGACCGCCCCGTGCCCCCGGAAGCGATGACCGCCACTGTGATGGAGGAGACCCGATGAGATACAAGCATCGCCTGATGGTCCCCGGGCCTACCCCGCTGCCGCCGGAGGTCACGGCGGCGGCGACCTGGCCGCTGGAGGACGAGCGCACCCCCCGGTTCGCCCGGCTGTTCGTCCGCGTGATCGACGGGCTGCGGGAGGTGCTGCGCACCCGCAACGACGTGCTGGTGTTCACCTCCAGCATGACCGGCGCGTTCGAGGGCGCGATCCAGAACCTGTTCTCCCCGGGGGACCGCGTGCTGGTGCTCAACAACGGCGCGTTCGGCGCCCGCTGGGTGGACCTGTGCCGCGTGTTCGGCCTGGACGTCGTGGAGCTGTCGGCGCCCTGGGGCGACGAGATCTCTCCGGCGCGGGTCGCGGCCGTCCTGGACGGCGACCCGTCCATCGTGGCCGCCGTCGCCGTGCACTCCGAGACGTCGACCGGCGTCGTCAACGACATGGCGGGGTTCGGCGCGGTCACCCGCGACGTCCTGTCGATCGTGGACACCACGTCCGGGGCCGGCGCCTGCGACCTGCGCACCGACGACTGGGGCCTGGACGTGGTCGTCGGGGGCGGCCAGAAGGCGCTCATGACCCCGCCGGGCCTGGCGTTCGCCAGCCTGAGCGAACGCGCGTGGCACTTCCACCGCCGCGCCGGGCTGCCCCGCTTCTACTTCGACTGGACCGCGGCGTGGAAGGCGTTCGACCGCGAGGTCCCGCAGAGCCCGTGGACGCCGGCCATCACCCTGCTCGTCCAGATGGACGCCGCGCTGCGCCATCTGCGGGAGGAGGGGCTGGAGCGGGTCCTGCACCGGCATCTGGTGCTCGGCCGCGTCACCCGGGCCGCCGTCCGCGCGATGGGGCTGACGACGCTGTCGCCCGACGACGACAGGAGCGCGGCCGTGACCACGGTCTTCATGCCGGACGGGGTGGACGCCGACCAGATCGTGCTGGAAATGGGGGACCGGTACGGAGCGCAGATCGTGGGCGGGCACGGGCCGCTCGCGGGCCGTGTCGTCCGCCTCGGCCACTGCGGGTACGTCGACGCCCTGGACGTCATCACCATGATCGCGGCGCTGGAGCTCACCCTGCGTTCCCTGGCCGTCCCGATACCCGCGGGGGCCGGTGTCGCGGCGGCGGTGGAGGCCACCGCCCGGCACTCCGGTGCCGTGCCCGGCCTCGGCGCCGCCGGCGAGGCGGGCGACCTCGCCCTGGAGGCCGCTGGCATGGGCGCGCCGGAACCGGCCGTGCTCGCCACGAGCGCGCGAGGTGGACGATGACCGCCACGTGCGGAGCGGAGACGGCGCCCACCCGGCCCGCCCCGGCGTGCGAGACGCCGGTCACCGTCACGATCGACCGGGTCGCCCGGCGCACGCCGGACGCGATCGCCGTCGACGGGACCGCCCGCGCCCTCACCTACGCCGAACTCGCACGCCGGGTGGACGCCCTCGCCCGGCACCTGACCGAGCTCGGGGTCCGCCCGGAGCAGCGGGTCGGGCTCATGCTGCGGCACCGTCCCGGACTGCTCGTCGCCATGCTGGCGGTGCTGAAGGCGGGAGGGGCCTACGTCCCGCTGGACCCGGACTATCCGGCCGAGCGGCTCGCCCACATCGCCGCCGACGCGGAGATCACCCTCATGATCGCCGACGACGCCGTACGCGATCGGGTGCCGCCCGGTGTCGAGCGGATCGAGAGCGTCGACGTCGAAGGCGCGGGTGTCGAGGGCGTGGGTGTCGAGGGCGTGGGCGTCGAGGGCGTCGATCCGGCGTCCGGTCGTGCCCGTCCACGGCCCGCGCCGCATCCGGCGCAGCTGGCCGCGGTGATCTACACCTCCGGTTCGAGCGGCCGTCCGAAAGGCGCGCTGGTCACCCATCGCGGCCTCGCCAACCTCGCGGCCGCCGCCGGGGAGGAGTTCCGGCTCGGCGCCGGCGACCGGTTCCTCATGTCGGCGTCGGCGTCGTTCTCCGCCTCGCTGGAGGAACTGTTCCCGCCGCTGACCCGCGGGGCCACGGCGGTCTTCCCGCCGGACCGGGCGGCCCTGTCGTCGATCTCCGAGCTGCTCGGCACCATCGCCGCGCACCGCGTGTCGCACGTGATCGTCCAGACGGCGCTGTGGGATGTGCTCGTCCGGCACCTGGCCGGCACCGGGCGGCCCGCGCCGGAGTCGCTGCGCATGGTCGGCATGAGCGGTGAACGCTGCACGCCGGGCGCGTACGCGCTCTGGCGGCGGCTGGGCCTGCCGCTCGTCCACGTCTACGGCCCGACCGAGACCACCGCGACCGCCACCTACTGCACCATCCCGCCCGCCGACGCCTCCCGGTACGAGCGGCCCCCGATCGGCGGCGCCATCGCCGGCACCCGCCTGTACGTGGCCGACGAGCGGATGAGCCTCGTCCCCGACGGGGAGCCCGGCGAGCTGTACGTCGGCGGGGACTCGGTCGTCCGCGGCTACCTCGGCCGGCCCGACCTCACCGCCGAGCGGTTCGGCCCGGATCCGTTCTCCGGCCTGCCGGGCGAGGTGCTCTACCGGACGGGCGACCTCGTCCGCCGGCGCGCGGACGGGCGGCTGGAGTTCCTCGGCCGCACCGACGACCAGGTCAAGATCCGCGGCTACCGGGTCGAGCCCGCCGAGGTCGAGGCCGCGATCGAGGAGCACGACCACGTCTCCCGCGCGGTGGTCACGGCGCCGGAGACACCGGACGGCCGGCGGCTGGTCGGCTACGTCGAGGCCGCCCCCGGCACGGTGACGGCGCCGGAGCTGCGCCGCTTCCTCGCCGGTCGCCTCCCGTCGTACCTGGTGCCGTCCGCGATCGTCCGGATGGACGCGCTGCCGCTGACCGCGCACCGCAAGGTCGACCGCGCCGCCCTGCCCGCGCCGGGCCGCGCCCGGCCGCCGCTGGATCAGCCCTACGCCGCCCCGGACGGACCGGACGAGGAACGTCTGTGCGCCATCTGGGCCGATCTGCTGGGCCTCGACCGGGTGGGCGCGACGGACGACTTCCTCGCGCTCGGCGGGGACTCGCTGCTGGTCACCCGGATGCTGCTGGCCGTCGAGGCCGCGTTCGGCGTGCGGCTCACGCCGCGGGCGGTGTTCGAGGCGCGGACGGTCCGCCGCGTCGCCGTGACCGTCCGGGACGCCGCCGCGCGCGATCTCCCCGACGGAACGGCCGCGCTCCGGCGGGAACGGCTGCTCGCCGGCGCGGCGCTCACCGAGGCGGCCGGACGACCCGTGATCGGCCCGGTCTCACCGGCGCAGCAGGGGATGTGGCTGCTCAGCCTGCTCCTCGCCGGCAGCCCGGCGAACAACTCGCCGTGGCAGTGCCGGCTGCGGGGCCCGCTGGACGCCGCGGCGCTGCGCCGCGCGGCCGTGGAACTGGTCCGCCGCAACGAGGTGCTCGGGTCGGCGTTCCCGGAGCTCGACGGCCGTCCGGTGCAGGTCGCCTGCGAGGCCGAGGTCCCCGAGTGGCACGAGGTCGATCTGCGCTCCCTGCCGGACCCCGCCGGTCGGGCCGGACGGGCACGGGAACTGGCCGCGGCGTGGGGGTGCAGGCCCTTCGACGTCGCCGCCGGTCCGCTGCTGCGCTTCCTGCTGGTCCGGCTCGCCGACGACGACCACCTGCTCGTCTGCAACGTGCATCATCTGGTGTTCGACGTCCGTTCCCTGGATCTGCTGCTCGGCGAGCTCGGCGCGCTCTACCGCGACCCCTACGCGGGCCGGGACGCGCACCGGCCCCAGTACGCCGACCTGAGCGTGCGGTACCAGAGCGCCCGGCGGCCCGCCGACCTCGACGACGGCATGCGGTACTGGACGTCCCGGCTGGCCGGCGTCAGACCGCTGGCGATCCCGGACGGGTCGGGCGGGCTCCCGTCCGCCGGCGAGTACGACGGGGCGGTGCACGACTTCTGGTTGCCGCCCGAGCTGTTCGACCAGGTCAGGGAGTTCGCCAGGACCCGCGGCGCCAGCCCGTACATGGTCCTGCTCACGGCCTACGTCGCGTGGCTGCACCGGTGGTCCGGCGAACGCGACATCGCGGTGGCGACGCCGATGGCCGGCCGCACCGTGCCGGCGGCCGCCGACGTGATCGGGCTGTTCATCGTCACCGCGGTCCTGCGCGCCGGCGTCGGCGGGCACGATTCGTTCGGCACGCTGCTGGCCCGGGTCCGTGAGGACGCGCTCGACGCCTACGCCCACCAGGACGTGCCCCTGGACGAGGTGATGGAGCGGCTCGGCGCCGGGCCGCTGCGGCGCAACCCCTTCCGGATCCTGTTCGCGCTGCAGCGCGACCCGTCCGCGGACATCGCCTGGCCCGGCATCCGGCTCGGCCCGGTCGACGACATCCCGACCGGCACGGCCAAGTTCGACCTGTCGCTGATCTTCATCGAGCGCGCCGACGGCGTCGCCGGACGGGTGGAGTACCGCACCTCCGCGCTGGGCCGGGCGGCGGCCGCGCGCGTCGCCGAGGAGTACTGCGCGGTGCTCAGCGCGTCGCTGGCCTCCCCGGAGACGGCACTGGACGACCTGGACCCGCCGCCCGGCCCCGCCGTGCGCCCCAGAACGCTCGGCCCGGACGCGGCGGAGGAGGCGGACGAGGAGGAGGCGCGGCGGCGATGATGGACGACCTCGAATACCGGTTCCTCCGCCACACCTGGTTCCCGGTCGCCCGCGCCGACGACCTGGACGACGGCCCGGTCGAGGGCCGGATCCTCGACGTCCCGCTCGTGGTCTTCCGCGCCGGGGACGAGGTGCGCGTCGCCGACGCCGCCTGCCCGCACCGCGGCGCCGCCCTGTGGCAGGGCCGGGTGAGCGGCGGGACCCTGGAATGCCCCTACCACGGGTGGCGGTTCGACGCCGGAACCGGCCGCTGCGTCGCCGTCCCGTCGCTGCCCCGCGGCGCGTCGCCCCCGCCCGCGGTGCTGACCGTGTACCCGGCGGTCCGCGCCTACGGGCATGTGTGGAGTTGCCTGGAGCAGCCGTTCCGGCCGCTTCCGGAACTGCCCGGCGCGGGCGCGCCCGGCTGGCAGTTCGGGTACGGGCGTCCGGTGGACCTGCGCTGCGGCATGCGGCAGCTCACGGAGAACTTCCGTGACATGGCGCATTTCCCGTTCGTGCACGAGGGATCGATGGGGCCGAACGTGCGCCGGGAGGTCGCCCCCTACAAGGTCCGGCGCGACGGGTTCGAACTCGAATGGGAACTCTCCACCGACCTGGGCGGGACGGCGCTGGACGGCAACCAGGCCCTCGGCGCCGGCCAGACGCTCACCTACCACGTCAGCCTCCCGATGTTCGCCTACATCCGCACCCGGTTCCCGGACGGCGGCCATCGGCTCGTCGCCCAGTTCGCCACGCCGATCAGCGCGGACGGCCGGACCGTGCGGCAGTTCTGGGTCGTCGGGATCGACGACGTCGTGGCCGGCGCGCACGGCGTGTCGCTGCCGGAGATGTGGGAGTACGAGCGGCAGATCTTCGCCGAGGACCATCCGATCGTGGAGAACCAGTGGCCCCGCGAGGCGCCGCTCGACGTGCACGGCCAGGCCCACACCCGTGCGGACCGGTACGGGATCGCCTACCGGCTGGCGTACGCGGACCTGCTGGCGGAGTTCGCCCGGGCCGGCCGGTCGCGGCCGGTGGGAGCGGTGTGATGACCGCGGCCCCCGCGCAGCGGCTGACCGGGCGGGTGGCGCTGGTCACCGGCGCCGCCACCGGGATCGGCGCCGCGACGGCCCGCGCGCTGGCACGCGACGGCGCCGCCGTGGCGGTGAACCATCACCGCACCCCGGACGACGCGGCCCGGGTCGCGGCGGAGATCACCGACGCGGGCGGGCGGGCGGCCCCCTTCGAGGCCGACGTGACCGACGCCGCCGCCGTCGCGCGGATGGTGACGGCGATCGGCGATCGGCTCGGCGGCGTCGACGTCCTGGTCAACAACGCAGGCGTGCTCTCCAGGCACGACTGCGTGGACCTGCCGGAGCGGGAATGGGACCGGGTGGTGGACACCAGCCTCAAGGGCTGCTTCCTCTGCTGCAAGTACGCCGTCCCCGGGATGGTCTCCAGGGGACGCGGCCGGATCATCAACATCTCCTCCGACCTCGCGTTCACCGGGGAGGCGCGGCTCGTCCACTACTGCGCCGCGAAGGGCGGGGTGCTCGCGCTGACCCGGGCGCTGGCCCGGGAGCTCATCGGCCACGGCATCACGGTCAACACGGTGGCGCCCGGAATGACGGAGACACCGATGCTCAAGGCGAGTCCGACCGCCTACGACCCGCGGGTGGCGGCGGCGATCCCGGCCGGGCGGTGGGGGCGGCCCGAGGAGATCGCGGCCGCCATCTGCTTCCTCGCCTCCGACGACGCCGGGTACTTCGTGGGCAGTGTGCTCAGCCCCAACGGCGGCATCGTCATGTGACCGTCCATCACGGTGAACACGAACAAAGGAGCAGGCCAATGCCGCGCGCATGCCCGGTCGCCACCCTTCCCGACCCGCCCACCGGCTCCCTCGCGCACGCGGTCCGGGCCGCCGGGGGCACGGTCACGACCCCGGACGAAGCCGTGGGACTGGTGTGGCTCGGCACCGAGCCCGCGGCCCTCGGCGCCGCGCTCGCCCGTCTGCCCGGCGTGCGGTGGGTCCAGTTGCCGTGGGCGGGCGTGGAAGAATACCTGCCCTATGTCGACGCACACCGGCAGTGGTGCCGGGCGCGCGGCGTGTACGGCGTCCAGGTGGCCGAGCACGCGCTGATGCTGGCCATGGTCTGCCTCCGCGACGCCGCGCGCAGCGTGCGGTCCGGCCGGTGGTCGCCGCGGCCGCCTGCCGTCCTGACGGGTCAGCCCGTCACGATCGTCGGGGGAGGGGAGATCGCCAGGGCGCTGCTGCCGATGCTCGAACCGTTCGGCTGCGACGTGACCGTCGTCCGCCGCGCCGCGTCGCCCCTGCCCGGCGCCGCGGTGGTGCCGTACCGGGACCTGGACGCGGCGCTCGCCGCCGCGCGCGTGGTCGTGCTCGCCGCCTCGCTCACGCCGGCCACGCGCCGGCTCATCGACGCCCGCCGGCTGGGGGTCATGCGTTCCGACGCATGCCTGGTCAATGTGGCGCGCGGCGCGCTCGTCGACACGGGCGCCCTGGTCCGCGCGCTGACCGAGGGCCGGATCGCCGCCGCGGGCCTGGACGTCACCGATCCCGAGCCGCTGCCCCCCGGCCACCCGCTGTGGCGGGCGCCGGGCTGCTTCATCACCGCGCACTGCGCCGGTGAGCTGTCCGTGGCGTACCCGGCCTTCGACCGCCAGGTCGGTGCGAACGTCGCGAACTGGATCCAGGGCCGGCCGCTGCTCGGCGTGATCGACCGGACGCGCGGATACTGAGCGGCCACCCGGCCACCCGGCCACCCGGCCGCCCTCGCCGCCCTCGCCGCCCGTCTCAGCGCAGCATCAGCCGTTCGAGATCCGGGTCGAGGTTGACATCGATCCCCTCAAGGAGCCGTTGCAGCTCACGGCGGGCGTCCTCCACCCGTGACCGGCCGTGCACGTCCAGGCTGAGCTCGTCGAGCGCGCCCAGCGCCCGGGCCTGCCACAGCGGCGCCCCGATCGTACGGAAGGTGGTCAGCGCGTCCCACAGCCATCGCGCGGCCTCGTCCTCGGAGTCGTCGAGACTCAGCATCCGGCCGTAGGCCAGCGCTATCCGCGCCGCCGCGAACGGGTCACCGGCTTCTCCGGCGAGCCGGAATCCCTCCTCGAAGTCCGCGCGGGCCTGGGCGTAGCGGCGGTCCGCGGTGCGGGCGAGCCCCAGCCCGTACAGGGCGTGCGTGATGCCGACGGGGTCGTCGGCCTCCCGGACCAGGGCGAGCACGGACTCGAACGACCGCTCCGCGGCGTGGTTCAGCCCGACATGCAGGTAGAGCTCGCCGAAGCGATGCCGCACCTGGGCGAGGAGCCGTTTGTTCGGCAGGTCCTCGCAGATCGCGGCGGCCTGGTTGAGCAGCGCGTCCGCGGCGTCCTCGTTGTGGGTGTCCAGATGGACGGCGGCGATGTTGCTCAGCACATGCGCCTCGACCGCGCGGTCGTCGACCTTCCGCAGGGCCGCTAGCGCGTCCTCATAACGTTCCAGCGCGTGCTCGTACCGGCCCTTCAACCGGTCGATGTAGGCCAGATTCCGCATCGCCAGGGCGCTGCCGTGGTCGGAGCCGAGTTCGCGGAACAGCGCCATCGCCTCGGCGAGGTGCTCGGCGGCGACGGTGAAATGACCGCGGAACACCCCGAGCGACCCCAGTGAATACAGCACGGCCGCCTCACCGTGGCGGTTGCCCGCGGCGCGCACACAGCGCAGCGCGATCTCATGTGTCCTCTCCCAGTCGTCGTAGAGTCCCTCGGCCTCGAAGCAGGTGGCCGAGGCCAGCGCCAGGTTCCAGCACAGTTCGTCGAGCCCGTGGTCGGCCGCGAGCCTGACGGCCGCGACGAGCCCCGGGTGTTCGGTCTGGAACCATCCCCGCGGCTCGGCGAGGATCCGGGTCAGGGCGTCGGCCCCGTAGGGCCAGCGCTCCTCGATCGTCTGCACGGTCGCGAAATCGCCCCCGTAGGTGCGGCGGTGCGCTTCCTGCGCCAGGGCCAGCCACACACCGGCCACCCGCCGGGCGGTGTCCGTCCGGGACTGCGGCGACTCCTCGTCCATCAGGCGTTCGCGGGCGAAGTCCCGGATCAGGCTGAGCATCGAGCAGCGCAACTCGCCGTCGCCCCGCGCCGGCGCCGTGATGTCGATCAGCCGTGCCTCGGCCAGCTGGTCCCGCAGCTCCCCGGCCTCCTCGGGAGAGGTGTCCGTCAGGGCCGCGGTGACCCAGGCCGGGAACTCCGAATGGCCGAGCAGCCCGATCCTGCGGTAGAGGACCTGCGTCCGCGGATGCAGGTTCCGGTAGGCGAGCGAGAGGTTCGACCGGACGTCGAGCTCCTCGAAGAGGAGATGGTTCAGCCGGTCCTTCTCGTTCCCCAGCAGCCGGGTCAGGTAGGAGAGCGACCAGTGCGGACGCGCCGCGAGCTTCGCCGTGACGATCCTCAGCGCGATGGGAATCCCGCCGCAGAGGTCGATGATGTCCTGGGCGGCCTGCGGATCGCCGAGCATGCGCCCGGCGTCGATCGACTTGCGCAGGAACTCCGTGGCCTCGCGGGCGTCGAACGTACCGACCTCCATCCGGTGCGCCCCGGGCAGCCGGGACAGCCGGCTCTTGCTCGTCATGATCACCGCGCAGTTCCCGCCGCCGGGCAGCAACGGCAGCACCTGCTCCTCCGCGCGCACGTCGTCCAGCACGACGAGCAGGCGCCGCCCGGCCAGGAAGCTGCGGTACAGCTTGGCGCGTTCCTCGACGTCCGCCGGGATCATCGCGGGCGGCGCGCCGAGCGCGCGCAGGAAACGGCCGAGCACGCGGGACGCGGTGTCGTCGCTCTCCCAGAGGTCGCCGCTGTGCAGGTCGATGAACAGCTGGCCGTCGGGGAAGGCGGAGGCCGCCTGGTGCGCCGCGCGGAGCGCGACGGCGGTCTTGCCCGTGCCGGCGGCGCCCGTGATGACGACGACGGGAGTGGGGCCGTCGGACACGTCCGTGAGCACGGCGTCGATCCCGGCCAGCAGCTGTTCCCGCCCCGTGAAGTCGGCGACCGGCGCGGGAAGCTGCCGGGGCACGATCGGCAGTGACCGGCCGTCGCCGGCACCGGCCCCCGGCCGGTCGCGGGCCGGGTCGGCCGCGCGGTCCTCCGCGAGGATCGTCTCCTCCAGTTCGCGCAGCTCCGGGCCGGGTTCTATGCCGATCTCGTCGATGAAGAGCCGCCGCGCGTCCTGGTAGACCTCAAGGGCCTCGGCGCGGCGCCCCGCGCGGTACAGGGCCCTCATGTGGGTCAGGCGCAGGCCCTCGCGCAGCGGGTAGCGCGCCGCCAGCGGCACGACCTTGGCCAGTACGTCGGCGTAGCGCCCCATCTCGAGTTCGAGCGCCATGCACTCCTCCTCGACGGCGGCGCGCCGCTCGCCGAGCCCGACGGCCGCGCTCTCGACGAGAGGGCTGCCCGAGCCGGCGAGCGCCTCGTCCCGCCACAGCGCCAGCGCCTCGGTGAACCGGGCGATCGCCGCTTCCGGGCGTCCGTCCGCGGCGCTCGACCGCCCGGCCGCGACGAGCGCCTCGAATCGCTGCGCGTCGACCGCGTCGTCGTCGACGGCGATGAGATACCCCGGGGGCCGCGTGCCGATCATGTCGGGTTCCCCGACCTCGGCGAATCTGGCCCGTAACGCGGAGACGCACACGTGGATCTGGGCACGGGCGGTCGCCGGGGGCTCGTGTTCCCAGAGCGCGTCGATGAGCCGCTCGGTCGAGACGACATGGTTGGGCTGGAGCAGCAGGAGCGAAAGGATGACGCGCTGGCGACGGCTCTTGATGATCACCGGCTTCCCGCCGTGGTCGATGGCGAGAGGTCCGAGTATTCTGAACTCAAGCCTCATGAGAACCCAATCACAGAAAGCGTCAGTCCGAAAAAGTGACGTCAAGGGGCGGGTGGTCGGGAAACCATGCATTATTTATACTTGATCGACCATCGATAATATATCTCCCCCTATGCCGTGTAAAGGCTGTGTGGCGATCAAGCTCGTGGCGGTTATTTCATTGAATCCTTTCACGCCCGGTTCGCCTGCACATTCGCGGCGCGGAGATGGCGTCTCTCCCCTGGGGCCGGGGCGGCGCGGGGCGTTCATCCGCCGTTGGTCGGTGCTTCGCCGAGTAGTAAGGGCTGGTCACGGCGCACGGCTCGGACGACGATCCGTGAGCCGGCGCCGAACGGGGGCTCTGACGCCGCCGAACGTACCCGGAGGACGAGCCCCGAACAGGCCGGCACGCTGACCGGTAATCACCTTACGAAAACGATGACGGCAACCGCCTGACCCCTTTAGCGCACGGCTGGAGGACGACCGGCCCTAAGGCAGGGAAGTCGAACTCGCTGACAATAGCGTGGTCGCATCCATGGACGTCGAGTGTCCGACCTTCTCCGTGCCGAATGGGCGACCGCGGTCACTCATCACGCTCGATGAGCTTTTGCGGTCCGGGCGGTAGGTATCGAGCGCCGGCGACGGGTGCCCGTGAGCGGCTACCCGTATTGTCCGCGGCCCGACCACTCAGTCTGCCGGCAGGCTCGCCGCCGGCGCGGGGGCTCGTCGCTGGTCTCGGGTGGATCGGCAGCGCGCCCGACCCTTAGGCTGCGCGGGGTGACGGCTGTATCGGACAACGCGCTGCCTGGTCCGCTTTCTGACCGGGAACTTCGAGTCCTCGGCGAGGCCGGCTTGGCGCTGTTCGCCGGACGGCTGGTCCTGGACGCGCAGCCGCCGATCGACGACGCGGTACTCGATGCGGTGACGGAGCGTTGCGCCGGACCGCTCCCCGATCCGCTCATCGCGTTGTGGCGCACCACCTTTGGTGGACGACTCGACTACGACCTGCGCACTGATCTCGGCGGCCAGGACGTCCCGCTGTCGTTCGCCGAGCTGTTCTATCCGGACAGCGGCGGCTACCACGACCTGTGGGGCTGGATCGATCACGAGTGTGAACTGGACGAGGAGAACCAGCCGGACTCGTCCGGCCGGCTCGTCCACCTGCCGATCGGTGGTTTCGAGTACCTTGAGCGCGTCTACGTGGACACTGCCGCCGGCCCGGACCACGGCGCCATCTTCTGCTGGCAGCAGGGATTGCCGCCCGGATGGGAGCTGTCCACGGGCGACCGTGCCGGACGCCTCGCGGGCGACCTGCGTGGGCTGTTCGGCCAGCTCGTCCTGGAGCGGGATCCCTGGGAGACGCAGGACGGCACAGGCGCGGCGATGCGCGACGCCGTCGACGAACTGGGAAACAGTGGCGACCCGGACGCCCGGTCGGCCGCGGCGAAGCTGCGCCGGCTCGTCCAGGCGACCGTGCTCGACTGGCGCGGCGCGCTGAACGAGGGCACGCTCGCCGCGCAGCGCCGGCTCCGGCGTCTGGCCCTGGAACGGGCGGCGTCCGACGACGATGTGGCGCTGCTCGCACGGCTGGCGGCGATGGGCTGTGATCCGGCGGAGGAGGTCCGCAGCGGGCTGAGCCCGCTCGACGTGGCCCTGCTCCATCGGGCCTCCGCGGTCATCCAGTGGCTCCTCGAACAGAATGTTCCGGTCGAGAACACCCTGCGGGTCGGCGCGCACGCCGTCGACGTGGAACTTGCCCGCAACCTTCTTGACCGAGGCGCGTCGATCGATGCGACCACCGTGACGCGGGCGCTGGACAACGAGGACGTGGAGGTCGTGCATCTGCTGTCCCGGGCCGCGCAGCCGGACAAGGGACTCGCCCGGCTCGGGCCGCGGCTGCGGACGCTGGCCGCCCAGGCCGCGCTCGCCGGCGACCGCCTGACAGCCCAGTCCGACGAAACGGCTGCCGCGCGTGAGCAGCGCCGATCTTCGGTGCTGACAGAACTCGCGGACCGATTCGACCCCCACCGCCGCCCCTGACCGCGCAACCACGCCAATGAAAGCCATCAGCACATCGCCGCGTACTCACCGCGCGTGGCTGCCCCAGGTGGACTGGGCGTGGGCCACCGCGGCAACAACGGCTGGTAATCGTCAGTGGATCGCTTACCGCGCGCATTGACCAGACGACCAGCGCCAGCGCGCTCTCCGCGGCAGGAGTCTGCCTCGCCTAGCAGAGCCATCGGTCGAGCACCGCTGGCCAGAAACAGGTGGTCGCCAAAGGCGGGGTCGAGCAGCCTGATCTGCTCCAAAAGGTCGGCGAGTTTCACAGAGCCTCCCCTTCGGCCAGTTCGTCTTCTTCGTCCCAGTGGCCAATGACGGCTGGGCCGGTGAGCCGTCAGATGCCACGGTTGGCTGCCGCCAGGCGCAGTTCCACCTCATCGCGCCAGTCCCTTCAGAGGGATGGCGGCGCATTGCTGACCGGAGATCCACGCGCCTTCGACATGGGTGCCGGTGACGTGCTCTGGCGACGTCGGATATCGCAACTCTCTGAATGGGGCGGCGACGCGCTTTCACTGGTGATTGGCGAAGTCGTCCGTGGCGGCGATGAGAATTGTGGTGATGTCAGTCTGGTGTGCGCCGTGTCCGGCTTGGCCGATGAGCGTGAGAGTGTGCATCGGGCCAGGCGCCAGGCGGTGTGTCGCCAGTAATGGGTGACGAGCCGTGCGAAGCTCATTCGGAACCGCGGGGTTGTCGCCTACTCGGGCGCTATCGCGAGCGCGGCCCCGGAGTCGACGAGCTCGATCAGCCGATCCGGGGTGCGAGGTATTCCAGCGCGTAACCGTCGCCGGAGGGGGTTACGCGGGCGATGCCCGGTGAGTCGAGGTGGGCGCCGGCTACGAAGTGGTGTGGTCGGGTCAGTTGTTCGAGGAGGGCCGCTCGCGCGGCGCGGGCCTGGGACTGGTCGCCGTCGAGCTCCCAGGACACGTTCGGCTGGTCGAATTGAAGCGTGGGAACGTGAACGGTGTCGCCCCAGGCGAGAAGGTGGCCGGTGCCGCTTCCGACCTCGTAGACGGTGTGACCGGGTGTGTGGCCTGGTGTCGGGATCGCGGTGGTCCAGTCGTTGATCGCGACCCTCTTCGACACGGGTACGACCCGGTCGCGGATCGGCTTGAGCCGCCCCGTGAACACCGAGGTGTCGCCCGCGCCGATCCACACGCGCTCAAGTTTGCTGAACGCCTCTGAGCCGTCCGGCGCGATCAGGCCGCTCACGTGGTCTTCGTGCTTGTGGGTGATGGCCACATCGGTGACTTGCGCGCGGTTGATCCCCGCTTCGTCGAGCGCGTCGTAGATCAATCCCATGGTGGGGTCGTGCCAGGCGTTGGACGCGCCGGTGTCGATGAGAACCGACCGCGTGCCGTCGGTGACGTAGAAGGCGTTGACCGACAGCCGCAGGTTGTCGCCGGCCAGCGGGACGGTGGCCGGCAACTCATCGAGCGTGCGCCCGTCCTCGTCGCGGAGCCGTGTCGGCGGCATGTCGATGTATCCGTCTCGCAACGAGATCACCTGCAGGTCGCCGAATTCGAACGTCGCATGGTGCCGGCCACTCGAGATCAAACGCATGGAACCTCCGTCGTGTTGGGCGCACACCGCGTGTCTCTGATAGAAGATCCTGTCTTCTTTAGGAGAAACTCTACACTGTGGGCGGCGAGGCACCCATCGATCGAGGAGCACGGTGGTCGAGCAAGACGGAAACGCGGCCGAACCACAGCACGGTGACGACCTGGCCGGCGCGTTCGGCGGTAACGTGCGGCGACGCCGCGAGGAGGCGGGCCTGACGCTGGAGCAGCTGTCCAAACACTCGTCGGTCAGCCGGGCGATGCTGTCCAAGGTCGAACGCGGTGAGAAGAGCCCGACGATCGGCGTCGCGTCCAGGATCGCCCACGCGCTCGACGCGTCGCTCTCGGACCTGATCGGTGCGCCGGCCGCTGCCGCGTCTGGTGTGGCCGTTGCCATGCGCAAGAGGGATCGGCCCGTTTTCCGTGACCCGGAAACCGGCTTCGAGCGGCACATGGTGTCAGCGGCCCCGGGCGCGGCAGGAGCCGAGATGGTCGTGCACTACCTCCCCGCGCAGGTCTCCACCGGGCTGCTGCCCGCATATCCGCCGGGTACGGAGAAACAACTCGTGGTGCTCGAAGGCACCCTCACCGTCGCGATCGGCGGTATCAGCGAGACCCTGAACACAGGCGACTCCCTGTTCTTCCAGGCCGACGCGGACCACGGCTTCGCCAACCGAGCGAACGCTCCCTGCGAATACATCATGGTCATCTCGCGCAGAACCTGATCGGCCGCCGAGCAGCGCGAAGAGAACAAGGCCCTCACTCGGCAGAACCGGGAGCTCGCCGACACCACCGCCACGTTCCCGGCCGCGGTACGCGCTGCCCGGTCATCCTTGCGCCTGACGAGTGCGGGCAATGACCCGACGCGGCGCGTCGCCGGCATCATCTATTCCTTTGCGCATCAGCGCCTTGCGCCACCCCTCCCGGACGACCAGGCTCAACGTCTCGATGGATACGCCCTTCAGCGAGGTCTTCCGACCGACCGCGTTCGTCGCACCCACACCCACCGAATTGCTAGTCAAGATGTGCGATCAAGAGCCGTACTGGCTAGCGGTAGCGCTGGCCGCAGTGATGATCTCCCTGTGTCCGGGTGGTCCTCGGACGCCTCTGCGAGAACTCGGCGCCAAAGAACGGTGAATAGATCCTGGTGACCGGCGCACCAGTGCTGGCGGGGGAGAGGAGGCGGATGCTATGAGCACGCCGCCACGACCTGCCCTGGCCGAATCCGTCATCGAAGCTCGGCGCACTCTTCTATGCGATCGTCGCCGGGATCATAGTGTGGCTCCTCGTCGACTCAAGCGTGCCAACGAGAAATTCAAGGCCGCAAATGCGCGCCAACGCCGGCACGCACCCGGTGGCAATGTTCCCTATTGTGTTCAAAGCGTCGTTCGACTGGGACGGGTCAGACCGCGCCGGGCCTGCCGGATACCTCAAGCGCACCCTCCGGTTTCTTGATGGAGCGTGGCCGCCAAGTGATGCTCGGGATATGACCCGCTTTAGCCTGGAAGGAATTACCGCACTGGTCACCGGAGCCTCCCGAGGCATCGGCCGCGCCGTCGCCCTGGCCTATGCCGAGGCCGGCGCACACGTCATCCTCACCTCACGAGATCAACAGGGCCTGGAGGGAGTCGCCGGGCACATCCGCGACCTGGGCGGCACAGCCAGCGTGTGTCGGTGTGACGTCACCGACCCCGAGAACGTCGCCGACGTGGTCACCACCGCCATCGACGAACACGATGGTATCGACGTCGTGGTCAACAACGCGGGCGGCGCCGACCACGTCGGGCCCTTCACGGAGCTGACCGCCGCCGACTGGGAGCAGGCGATGGCGGTCAATTTCAACTCCGTCGTCAGCGTCTGCCGTGTGGTGGCCCCGCACATGCTGGACCGCCGATCCGGCTCGGTGATCAACATGGTGTCGGTCGCGGGCACCGCCGGTATCCCGATGGCCTCTCACTACAGCGCGGGCAAGGCGGCGACGATCTCCCTCACCAAGACCTTGGCGGTGGAGTGGGCCTCACGCGGAGTGCGCGTGAACGCGCTGGCGCCGGGCTGGACCGACACCGACCTGACCCGGCTGTTCACCTCCGAGGAAGTCGTCTCCGAGACCATCATCGCGGCCGTGCCCGCTGGGCGATGGGCCACCGTTGACGATGTGACCGGGCCCGCGATCTTCCTGGCCAGTGATGCCTCGGCCTTCATCACCGGCCACACCCTGCTCGTGGACGGCGGGTGGAGCGCGGACGCGTGTCAGGGGCTGCGCGGCATGATGGCCGGGGGGCGTGCTCCGCTCTGACCTGCGAACGTCCTGCTGGCTGTCATGGAAGCGCCCTGCACAGCAGAGCAGCAAGATCGGCCGGGCCTGTCAACGGCGGGCCAATCGTGGCTCTGGCACTCATTCCGTGATCGGGTATCGGCATCCGCCTTCCGGTGGCCGCAGGTCACAGCATGGATCCCGGCCGTCGGCGGGAGGCGTTCGAGGTGGTCAGGGCCGTATCTCAGTGTCGGTCGGCCAGTCGTGGTCTCCAGCGAAAAATCAACGTTCAGCCCAGCACGCGGCGTGGCCGAGGGCTTCGCGGCATCGCGCTCTGGCTCGGCCACGCCACCGTCCAGACGACCCGGGCCCATCTTCACGCTGACCTGGAACTGAAACGCCGGACCTCGACCGCCACCAGCGTGTCAGGAAGGCTGAGCAGTGTTGGTCCCGTTGACAGCCGGAGCCTCGGGCCGATTGTCGCGTCCTATCCGATCTTGAGGGCCAGCTTCCCGACGTAGTGATCGTTCAGGGCGCGATGCGCATCTGCGACTCGCTCCAACGGGAAGGTCCGGGCGACGTGGACCTCGAAGGAGCTCGCCTCGATGATCGCGTTCAGCCGATCGGTGGCGGTGCGGCTTCGATCCCCGTCGTAGTGGGACACCGTCGCGCCCGGCGACGTCGCGGGCGTGGGCAGGACACCGTTCGGCCAGGCGATCCGTCCTGAGTTCTTGATCGCGCGAAGAGACCGTTCGGCGGTCTCGCCACCCGCGGTGACCAGAGCGGCATCGAGCCCGCCCGGCGCGAACTCCGCTGCCGCGGCCAGCACATCGACTCTGCGGCCGTCGATGGCGTCGTCGGCGCCCAGCCGCCGGGCCAGGGCGACGCCGTCGTCGCCTGAGGCCACGGCCAGCACCCGGATGCCGTTGTGCCGCGCCAGCTGCACGGTCATGTGCCCGACACCCCCGCTGGCCCCGAACACCATGAGCGTGTCGTCCGGCCGCAGGCCGAGCAGATCGAGGCCGCTCAGTGCGGTCAGGGCATCCCAAGGCATCGCGCCGGCCTGTTCGGTCGGCATCCGGTCGGGCACGCGCGCCACGAACTCCGCCTCGACGACGCCGTACTCGGCGTAGAAGCCGCCGCGCGGCACCGGCATCGTCGCAGCGTAGACACGCTCGCCCACGCCGAACCGGGTGACGTCGCGTCCGACCGCGGCCACCGTGCCCGCCGCGTCCCAGCCGAGGACATAGGGGAAGGTCGACGCGATGCCGAAAGCGCCGTCGTAGTCCCCCTCCCGCTCGACCGCGTCCCAGGACGCGGCCCCTGCGAACTCCACCCGGATGAGGACGTCGTCGTCGCCGACCTGCGGGAGCGGTACCCGGCGCGACGAGAGCTCGTCGATTCCGCCGAACCGGTCAAGGACGACCGCGTTCATCTGCGGCACCACGATCGCGCCGCCCGTTGTGCGCTCGACTCTGCTGTCCATCGGCCCTCCCTGTTTTACTTGAGTGGATCAAGGATCATTGGATCACAGTTACTTGAGCGAATCAAGTAACTCCTCTAGACTGGGAGCCATGGCGCTGCCGAATGGGCCCGTGACCACCTCATCCGAGGCCGAGGCCGTCTTGTTCGACCTGGTCGACGTATACGACCGCGCCTACGAGGCGGCCGCGGCCGAGCTGTCGCTCAGCCCGGCGCAGGCGTGCGTGCTCGGGCGACTCGACGAGCCACGCGGCATGGGCGCCTTGGCCGAGGAGCTCGGCTGCGATGCCTCCAACATCACCCAGATCGTCGTGCGCCTCGAAGCGCTCGGCCTCGTGGCCCGCGAACCGAATCCCCGGGACCGCCGCGCACGGCTCGTCGCGCGAACTCCCCGAGGAGACACGATCAACCAACGGTTCGCAACAGCCTTCACGTTCGCCCGCACCGCGGTCGGACGACTCTCACCCGATGAACAGGACCAGTTGACGGCGCTGCTGCGAAAAGCGCTGGGCTGACACGCACCCGCGGCCCACCCGATCAAGGCGGATCCAACCGCTTCATGGGTCCGGGCCGCACGTCCCCAACGCGCGGTCCGCGAGCGCACGCTGCGCATTTCCGAAGAACCGGCGCCGGGCTGGCGGGCCTACCCGGACCGCCGGCACAGCCAGGTCGCCCAACCGCTCTGCGCCTGCGCCGCCCGCTGCCGCGCGCCCTGCTCGGTGATGTCCCGGCTGGACACCGATCTGCACGCCGATCTGGTAAAGCGCTGCACACTCGCCGCCGACTTCTCCGACAGCACCTTGGTCAAACTGCAGCACGCCACCGCGGTCGGCCACGGCCTCGGCGCCCCGTCTTCGAGGAGGTCCAAACCGCCTGGACCCACACCCGCAGATCACTGCTCCATCATCCGATGTCGGCTTCGCGACGGTGATCCGGCGGTCCTGCGGATCTCACGTCTGGTTAAGCCAGTCCTGTTCGGGAGCTCGCGGTGTCAGATCGTGGGCGGCCGTTGCGCAGGCGGATGGCGCTCCAGCCGAGGCTGCTGGCGGTCACGGCGTCCCAGAATTCCCAGAGGTTGTCCAGGACGCGGAGCTGGATGCCGGCGTCGTCGTGCAGCTGCAGGAGGTTGCCGGCCGGTTCCGGCGGGCCCAGTGGCTCCACCGGTTCGGTGGCGACAACGGCATGAGGTGTGGGTTCCCCGAACGGTGTGAACGGGCTTGCTGGGAGCCGATAGGCGAACAGTTGGACGTTGGGGATGGGTTCGATCCATCCGTACTCGATCGCGTGGACGCGTCGTCCGCCGCCCGGGCCCAGGATGCGTTCGCGGTCAGTCGCCGTGGTTGTTGGGAGCGCCCAGGCCATTGCGCGTGGGCAGTCGCGGGGAAACCAGTAGTCCGGTGCGCGAGCGGCGTCAACGGCCCAGATGTAGGCCTCGGGTTGTTGGGCCGACCCGGCGACGTGGGGGATGAAGCGAGTGATCGTGGGGTCCTCGGAAAAATGCAGGACCTCGCCTGGTTCAGGACGCATGGCGTATGTCTATCTCACCGCCGTTTTCGCGGCATCACGCCGACGTCCTCAAGGGCAAACGTGAGGAAGCGCCACGGTTCAGCCAACCCCCAGTGGTCGACATCGGCGTACCAAAGCCTTGGAGGCGCCGGTGAACAAAGCCCAGAGGCACGATCGTCCAGTTGGGACCAGGTATGTAAGTCTGAACTGTCGGGCCAAACTGCGCACCACGGCCGTTTCAAGGTATCGAGAGTTGGAGGAGCCGTGCGCTGTTGGGACATTCCGCGATCTGATCACTGACGGCGTCCGGCTTGGAATGCGACGAAGCCTCGGTTAATCAATGATCATGACGTGAGGCCGGGGACGGTTGGGCCCGTGCCTCAGGCGCCGACGTGGGCGTATCCGGCCCAGACCTCCGGGTTTCTGGGGTAGCGCTCCCGGAGTCGCAGGGTCGTGACGTGCAGGGCGTATGCGGCCGCGGTCACTCCGTGCCGACCGATCGTGTCGTAGACGCCGGCGGCGAAGCGTGCGGCCGGACGGTCAAGGGTGGGCCACAGGGTCGCGATAACGCTTCGGTACCCGGCGAGCTGGAAGGCGGAGGCGAGATGGATCGCCTCGTCCGCCAAGGGGCCCTCGGCGCGAGCCGTCGAGCAGGCGGACAGGTAGGCGAACTTCGCGTCCGTCAGCCGTAGGGCGGCGATGTCCATCACGGTCAGCGGCCGATTCTCGTGGTCGCTCAGCAGCAGATGACTTTTGGAGGGCCGATCGGGATCGCTGAGGGCGTGGCAGGCGAAATGCGCCGCATCGTGGTGCGCGAGCATGCCCAGCACCCGGTCACGATGGACGTCGTCAGGGCGCAGTTCGGTCACCTGTCCGGACCGCCACCCCCGAAGCCGCTCAGACTCGGCCGTCACCCCGGGAAGGTCTGTGGCGCCCGAAGTGCGCGGCATCGGCACCATGAGTACCCGTACCGATCGCGCATCGCCACCATCCTCGCCCGCTGCCGAGGGCTGTCGGCGGGCGTGCAGCAGGGCTCGTACTGTGGGGGTGTAGGAGGACATCACCCGATCGAGCACCGTCCGCGCGGGCCGCGAAGGGGATGCTCGGTGGTGTCCCGCCGCGTGGAGCGGAAGCAGGGAGAGCGGGCCCGTCGGGCACCACCACAACCGGGACGGAGTACCGTCGCCGACGGTGGCCGCAGGAAGATCCAGACGCTCCAGGACGGGCTCGGCGATCACGTCCCAGATCCATTCGAGGGTCCGCCCGATCTGCTCGTCCCTTCCCTCGGCGGCCGGTCCGGCGCCCCTGGTCGCCAGGAACGCCCGGGCCTGCTCGTCGACGGCGGCGGGTGTGGCTCCGGGCAGGGGGACGACATCCAATCCCGCGGCGGTGAGCAGGAGGGCGTCCGAGCCGAACTCGCTGACCGAGAGCAGCACCACGGGCCCTTCCCGGGCGGCGGCGAGCAGTTCCGCCGCCGTCGGGGGGAGCAGGAACCTTGCGAAGCCGGGCAATGTGCGGATCTCCTCGATGAGGCGGTCCCACTGTCTCGCCAACGCGTGGTGGTCGTCGGCACTGGTGCGCGAGCCGAGCGGATCGGCCAGGCGTACCCGTAGATCCTCTAGGCGTTCCGTGAGCCGGGGGTGGCGCTTCTGTAGCTCGGTGATGTCGCTGCGGGTCTCCAGCAGCTGGGCCAGGAGGGTGCCGCGTCCGTGCTCCAGCAGGGTGAGAGCGCGCAGCGGGTCTCCCGCACGGATGGCGCTGGCACAAGCGTGTTGCGCCAGCCCGGTGATGTCCTTCAGCAGCCGTTCCTGATCGCCCACGACCAGCCCCTTGGAGGCTAGCTGGGGGAGTAGGGAGATGGCACCTTCGAGCAGGTCGGTCGCGGATTTCCAGTCGCCGTCTTCCATGGCCCGTACCGCCGCCAGCCGATGGCACGCGATCTGGTTGGTGGGCGGAGCCGGGAGACGCACGGCGGCGTGGTACAGAGATCTGGCTTCCCGCGCGCATTCCCGGTCGCCCGTCTCGCCCGCTCTTGTGGACAGGAGATAGGCGAGCGCCATGGTCAAGCCCTGCTCCGAGGGATGGCCGGGCGCCAGATGTGCGAGCGCGGAGCGTGCCGTCGCGATCGCCTCGTCGAGTAGATCGGGCCTCGGCGTTTCCCGGTAGAGACCTTCCAGCACCGCGACGGTCGTCATGAGGAAGATCGGCCTGTCCGGATTGGCCTCCGGTAACGCGGCGGCCACGCTCCTGAGAAGCGTCGCGGCTTCCTCGATGTCCGCGGGATCGCCCGTCCGCAGGTAGCGGGCCCTGAGCCGGACACCGAGCCTGCTCGCGAAACCGCATCGCTCCCCGTCATGCGGAGCGCGAGAGGAGAGGGAGGCCAGCGCGCGGCGGCCGAGGTCGATGGAACGGTCGAGCGCCTCCGGGGCGCCGGACTGCAGGTATTTGGAGGACAGCGCCTCACCGAGGTTGTTCAGCCTGCTGGGCAGCTCGGGGTCACCCTCCGGACTGGCGTCCACGCACTGTTCGAACAGGCCGATGGCCTCGTCCAGGATGCGGCTGTCCCTGGTGTGGTGGAAGCGCGCCAGCAGGTTCGCCCCGAGGTTGTTCAGCGAGCGCAGTCCCCGAGGCGACAGGTCTCCCGGCACGACGGCGGCGCGGCCGACTGCGATCGATTCGTCGTGGACGCGCTCGTCTCCGGTGAGTTCGTGCTTGTAGTACAGGAACCCGGAGAGATCGTTGCGCAGACTGGAGAGGCGCGGATGACCGTCGGGTAGAACGTCGACGGCCCGGCGGAGCGTCGCTATCGCGTCTTCCAGGTCGTCGGGACGCCCCAGCTCTCGGTAGCGGCTCCGCAGGGCATTGCCCAATCCCGAGAGAAGGTCGGCCCTCGCCAGGTCGTCTCCGTCTGGGTGTTCCGCGAGACAGGACCGGAAATGCCCGATCGATTCGTCGATGACCGCCCGGTTGTGGTTCGCCTCGTAGAGATCCGCGAGGCTCTGGGCCAGCTCAAACCGCAGGTTCCAGGTGGGCAACCCGCGCTCGGCGCACCATTGGACGGCTCGCCCGGCCAGCGCGACCGCCTCCGTCAGTTCCGGCACCCGGTCGGTCCTCTGGCACTGAGCGCTCAGCGCGTGCCTCGCACTGTGCAGTAGCTCTCCCAGCTCGGGGTGATCGGAATCGGCGCATTCGAGCGCTCGCCGCGTCCATCTCACGGCCTCGGAGGCCATGGCCCTGTCGCCGTCTTCTTCGAAGCGGTGGCGGAACGCGTCGCCCACCATGGCCATGACCGGGGGCGCCTCGGGATCGTCGGGGTCCATGTGCGCGACGAGCCTCAGCCTCGCGTTGATGAGGAGGTCTGTCGCCTCAGGACCGGGGGCCCGTTCCACATAGAGGCTCGCCATCCGTTCGGACAGGTTGTAGATGAGCCACCGGAGGCCGCTGTCGCGAGGGTGCCGCTCCGCCTCCGCCGACGTCACCCTTTCGTGCTCCAGGATCGCGCCGAGGTCGCCGTACTGCTCGGCGAGCGTCGCCAGCGCGGCGCCGTAGTAGCGGACGTAGTCTTCGCGCTCGCCGTCGTCCGGTGGGGTCTCCTCCAACGCCAGCCCCATGAGTGCGGCCACGATTTGGGCTTCGGAGCGGCTCGGCACCTTCCCTTGGACGATCAGTCCTCGTGCCACCCGAAGCCAGCCGGACGGGTCATCGCCGATCCGCTCCAGCGCACGCCGTTCCGCGGTCGGCGCGCCGTCCGGCCAGGCGTCCAGGGCAAGTCTGTCAGCGATCGCCGCGCGCGCTCGCCGCGCCCGATTCCCCTCGTTCATCCGCTCTCATCCTTCCCGCCTGAAGGTCCCCTGCCGCCCGTTGGGAGAGCTCCAGGACGTTGGCGTCGCGTCCCTGCCTCCGCGGAGGAGGGTGCTGATACCGGGACGTGTTCGCCGCCGGGGTTGGACGAGCCCGCGGGATCCGATGCCCTTGACGGAGGTTCTCATAGCCTCAAAGCCCGTGGCGTCGAGAGCGCAGAAGCGGTACTGACGATGTCTCGCCGAGGAAGCCGGAGACGATCAGTGCCAGATCACGGTCGTCGCCTTGCCAGGGCCCTGCGCTGTGCCGCGGCGTCCGGCAGGCGGCTCACCGCGACGGGGCATCACCGGCGGGCCCGGACGGGCCGGGTGTCAGCGTCCCATCGTGGAACGCGATCCTGATCCGCAACTGCGGCTGCACCTGCTCCCACGACGTCCGACACCGCCTTGCAAGTGTCCCGGACAGTCGGTTTCTTCCGTTGCTAGGGTCGATGGCATGCGTTCCGCCGATGACGCATTCCACCCCTCTGGATCATCTCCCGTCACCTCGGAGACCATTGACGACGCTCTGGCGGTCCTTGGCGATCTGCTGGTGTGGAAGTTCTCCTCCGAACGCTGGGAGCGGGTCGAATCGATCGTCGTCCGCATGCGCGAGGCTGTCGACGCCCATGACGAGGCGGCGCTCGTGGAGGCGACCGTGGATCTGGAGCTGGCGGGGCCCACCCGTATCACCCGGATCGGGGACACCCCGCTGGTCCCGCCTCCCCGGCGGGTCCGAACGCGGGCGAATGAGCTGATCCACTCCCTTGGTGGGGACACGGCACACCCACCGGACTCCCCCGAGCCGGACGGGGCCGACGCCGGAGACACCGGTGACCAGCCCTCAGATCGTTGATCAGGATTCCGTCGTCCACGTCTTCGCGCCGCTGGTGGGTCCTCGCGCCGCCGAGGCCTACCAGCTCGTGCGCACGGTGTGGCGAAGCGGAGTCTGCAGCGAAAGACCGGAAACGCCGAGACCATTCCGGGACGGCCGGCTGTTCATCCCGTCACCGCAGCCTTTTTGGTGATGACGGCGCTCTGCCGCTGACGTGCACCGGCAGACAGGTCAGCGCTGACCGGCGGCCGGTCCGCCGGGGGAGGGTACTTCGGCCTGCGGGGTCATCTCGTCGAGCAGGCTGAGCAGTTCGCCGATGCGCTGGTTGAGCACGCCGCGCAACTGGTCGGCGAGCCGTTCCCAATCGTCCCGCGTGGGGACCTGGCCGGGCGGCAGCGCGGTGAAGGCCTCGCGTATCTCGGCGAGGGTCAGGCCCACCCGCTGCGCCGCCCGGATCATCGCGATCCGGCACAGGACGTCGGCGAAGAAGCGGCGCTGGTTGCCGGCGACCCGCTCGCAGGGAAGCAGCCCCTCGTCGGCGTACCAGCGCACGGCCGATGGCGCGATCCGCATGCGCTCGGCCACCTGGCCGACGGTGAGCCCGGGAGTGTGCCAGTCGAAGTCCATGATCCGATCGTGCCTGCCCCCGGCCATTGCTCTCAAGTGCACTTGAACCCTTAGCTTCGCTCGCAACGCAACGTCAATGAAGCGGAGACGAGCATGCCCACTCCTGTCACCCGTCTGGCGATCATCGTCGGCAGTACCCGTCCCCAGCGCCGCGCGGATTCGGTCGTCGCGTGGGTCCGCGCCGCCCAGCGCCCGGATTGTGAGCTGACGGTGGTCGATCTCGCCGAGGTCGAACTTCCGATGCTCAGCGAACCGGCCCCCGCGATGTTCGGCCGGTACACGCAGGAGAGCACCGGACGATGGTCGGAACTGATCGCCGGTTTCGACGGCTACGTGCTGGTGACGCCGGAGTACAACCATTCGACCTCGGCCGTCCTGAAGAATGCCCTGGACCACCTTTACGCGGAATGGGGCGGCAAACCCGTCGGCTTCGTCGGTTACGGCGTGCAGGGCGGGACGCGCGCCGTGGAGCACCTGCGGTCGATCACGGCCGCGCTGGGCATGGCGGGCGTCGGGCCGCACGTCACGCTGAACATCTTCCAGGACTTCGACGGCGACGAGTGCGCGCCGCGGACGGGCCGGGTGGAGGAACGTGACCGGATGCTGGACGACCTGACGCGCTGGGCGACGGCCCTGCGGCCGCTGCGTGTTCCCCGTCCCGGCACCGGCGACGGCGACCGGCCGGCGCTGCACGACCCGGCGGCCTCCGCCGGTGCGCGAGCCGCCGTGGAGATGCTTGTCGCCGAGCTGAACGCGGCGGGCGAGGCCCTGGACGCCGACCGCTACGACGGGATGTTCGCCGCCGATGTGCTGTGGGGCAGCCCGCACGGCCGCGCGCTGGCCGGCTACGACACCCTCAACGCCGTCCACCGGCAGTTGATGGCCCGGCCGGTGGTGCCGGCCTCGCGCTACGAGATCGTCCAGACACTGGCCCCCGCGCAAGGCGTCGCGGTCGCGCACGTGCGCCGCCGGCCGGTCGCCGACGATGGGACGGACCACCCGCTGTCAGCCGAGATGGCGATGTACGTCCTCATCGAGCGGAACGGTCACTGGTGGCTGGCCGGCGGCCAGAACACGCCGATTGCGGAGGCGTCCTGAAGACCGATGACAGTGCCCGAGAAACAAGAGATCCACGACAGCCCCACCGACTGGGTGGCCGAGCACATCCGCACCTACGTCGAATCGGGTGGACGGAAAGGGCACCTCTACCAAGGGTTGCCCACGCTGCTGCTGACCACGCGCGGCCGCAAGTCAGGTCTGCTGCGCCGTACCGCTCTCATCTACGGGGAGGACGGCGATCACTACCTACTGGTGGCATCGAACGGCGGAGCATCCGAGCACCCCGCCTGGTACCTGAATCTCAGCGCGCACCCCGAGGTGACCGCGCAGGTCGGCGCCGACATCTTCGCCGCAAGGGGACGTACCGCGACCCCGGACGAGAAGGACGCTCTGTGGCAGGTGATGACGTCGGTGTTCCCTCTCTACGACAGCTACCAGGCAGCCTCTGAGCGAGACATCCCGCTGGTCGTTCTGGAAGGCGTCACACCGCTGAGGGAGTGATCCCAGCGCGCCCCTCTCGCAGGGCCCGCCCTCTTCCGTGCCGGCAACGCGCCCCGCGGACGGATGAGCGCGACGCCGCAACAACGGACGTTACGCCACCGCCTCAGGATCCTTGCCACTCCGACCATCGAAGACGTCAGCCGGCAGCCCCACTCTGCCCTATTCCGGCCGCACCCGAAGGACACCCACATTCAGTGGAGTGCTGTCCGGATCCGCTATCGGACAGCACCGGACCGACGATGGCCGCGCCAAGCCGCTCGGCTTCGGCCGCGGCCAGAAATCGTCCGATCGGCGACGGCGTCACTCGGGGCCGGCGCTGCCGCTGTCCTCGCGGATCGTCGACAACGGGCGGCAGACCTTCGCGACCTCATCGGCGGGCCGCTGAAGAGTCCGGCGGTGCGGGTGCTGCGTATCACCCCAATTTGCACACAACCCGCGCGTGTAGGGCGAGCGCGGCGAGTCAACAGTGCATGCAGGCTAAAGAACCGTGCATTCAGGTGGAAGACGGGCGTGGCCGCAGCCCTGCAGCCTCTAAGGAACGCAGCAGCGGCCAGTAGCCGAGGCGGGCAGGCATCAGAATCCGCAGTCGGCACGCGGACTGGCCACTGGCCCGGCCAGGCGAAGAGGACACAACAATGGTGGAGTCCAAGAGGAGACCTCGGCGGCTGGTGGCCGCCGGTGTGACCGCCGCGGTGGTCACAGGCGTGATGATGGCCAGCCCGGTATCTGCTCAGGCTGCGCCGCCTCAAAGCGTCGCGCGGGCGACTCCGACGAATTGTCAAACGGGATACGCGGGTGGTGGTGACTCCGGGTGGGCCTGGTGCACCGGCGGTACTGGAGACTTCCGTGCGAGGGTCTCGTAGTTCCCCGGCCTGGCGGCGAGCCATCGGCCCTGGCGTTGGCGCCCTTGGTGAAGGGTGTCGGCCGATGGATATCGCAGTAGCTACCTCGGGTAGCAACCTTCCGGCAGTCGAGACAGAGCCTCGGGGCTCCGGCATCCCAGAGCCTCCTGCTTGGTCGGGGACGTATGAGCCTGGTGGGGTGTTCAGGCCAGCTTGAACAGCTGGTTGTCGCCGCCGTGACAGCCTCAGCCGTGGCAGTCCCACTGGTGCATCGGGATCCCGCCGGCTTGGGCGACGTCCAGGCAGTGGGCCGTTGACGCGGTTGACGACTTGGTTGTCCATCTCACGCGCGTTTCACCAGCCCGGGTAGGCCTTCCCGCGACCGAACACAACCAGGTGAGGCCATGTGGCCTGGGTCGGACGGGTGGTCGTACAGTGGTCAGCCGGTGCGCACGCGGACCGGGCGGCCATAGCCCGGACGGCCGGTCTGGTCCCGGCCGTGCATGGCGAAGCTGTAAAGCCGGATCTCGATGCCGTCCGGGTCGTGGAAGCTCACGATCCAGCCGGCGGTCGCGTCGATGACCGGCGAGTGCTCGATGCCGAGTTCATCCAGCCGGGCGGCCCATGCGTCGGCGGCCGCCTTGTCCGCGATACCGAAGCTGACCGGGTCGAACCCGGCGAACCCGCGGGCGGCCTCGGGGTTCTCGCGCAGTGCCAGGCCGAGCTCGCCCATGCCGGGGACGCTGCCGGCCACGCCTCGGACCACGCCGTCGTCGTCCTCGAACTCCAGGTGCACCTGCAGGCCGAGGACCCGCTCATACCAGGAGCGGCTGGTGGCCAGGTCGCTGACCGGGAACTTCACGTGATGGATGCCGGTGATCGCCGCGGTCGTCATGATCCCCCCGTGCAGTGGAACTGCAATGAATACTGCTACTATGCACGCGATGAGTGACAACGTCAAACGCGCATACCGCTCGCCCCGACGCGCCGAGGCCGCCGCGCAGACCCGGCGGCTGATCCGCGACGCGGCGGCGCGGCTGTTCGTCGAACAGGGCATCACCGCGACCACCATGCGCCAGGTCGCCGCCGCGGCGGGGGTGGCCGAACGCACCGTCTACACCGCGTTCGCGACCAAGACCGCGCTGTTCCACGAGGTCATCAACATCGCCACCGTCGGCGACGAACTCCCCGTCCCCGTGGCCGAACGCGCCGAGTTCACCGCGACCCAGGCCGAACCCGATCCTGGACGCGCCGCCGAGCAGTTCGCCGACCACGGCTGCGCGCTACTCGAACGCGCCGGCGACCTGATCATCGCCGCTGTCGAGTCATCAGGGGCCGACCCGGACATGCGCCAATTCTGCGAATACGGGGCTGCCGCGACCGCCGCCAACATCCGGACCGTCGCGCAAGCCTGGCATCACAACGGACTTCTCCGCGACGAACTCGACCCAGACCAGGCCGCAGCGATGCTTTACGCCCTCGCCTCGCCGCAGGTGCACCACCTGCTCCGGCGCCACCAGGGCTGGGACCCCGACGGCTACCGCGCTTGGCTGACCCACACCATCACCCGCACCATCCTCCGCGCCCCGTGAACAAGCGCGGGCCGCCGCTGATGCGCACCTTCCAGCCTGTGGCTTCGCTGAAGCGGAACGAATCGCGGCACCGGTTCGTGGTCGACACGGGCCCGGACCCGGAGACCGGGAAGCGCCGACAGAAGACGTACACCCACAGCACCGGGAACTCACCCAAACCGTGACCAGCACCCGACGGCAACCTCCGGCCGCCCGGCCAAGCAGCCAAGATCACCGTTCAGAAACAAACTTCTCAGCCCGGCCGGCATGCTCCACACGTCAGCCCGCCAGCACATGACCGACGCCTCCAAAGATGCCTGCATTCGTCAACTCGCCGACACCAACAAGCAACTCCGCGTCGAGATCCGGCGACTGCCCGAACAAAACGCCCTGCTGCTCGGCCGCCCACGCGAGTACTCGGCTCCACGGTCATCGGCATCATCGGCTGCGCTTGGGGACAGATGAAGCCCTCGACCGACCGAGGCGACGCTTACCGGCAAAGTGCACGAGACGGCCACGAGAGCATTCGAAGTGAAAGAGGAACCAGCCTAGCGATGGCTGATGAAAGCCATAGTTTCACACGAAATGGGTGACCTGACAGATCTGGGCAGTACTGAACTTCCGCCGATCGGTATGGTCTGGCAGCCACGCGACGTCGGTGAGGAAGACACCGCGTTCCTGCTGATCCGTGGCGCACAAGAAGCCGACGTGATCGCCAGGCCCGAGCATATGCAACTCGATTTTGAATTCATCGACGACGGGGGACCGCGGATACCAGCGTTACCTGCTGCGTATTGACGAGCCAGCTCGACTGGTCCTCGCTTCGGCTGCGGAGGAGCTACACCATCTGGGCAATCCGGACGCTACTGGCGTCGACGCGGCACTGGCCATCTTGCGTGAAGCAGCCAGCGCAGGGAACCTCCTGCATCAACAGATGACGACCTTCATCGCCGCCGTCGCCTCCCAGCGACGAAAGCCTCCGGCCTCTGCGCTCTTCCCCGGCCCGGATGCGAGCGACTTCAAGATGAGGCATGGAGGTGGGTCGCGTGAAGATCGACCTGCACGACGCGATGGCGACGGTGGAGGACCTGCTGAACGGGCTGCGAGAGCTGGACGGAACCGAGATCGACGAGGCGCCGACCCGGGCGGGGCACCGCCAACGCACCACTCTCACGCGCACCCTGCTCTACCTGTCCCACCTGGGAGACCGCGCCTCGTGCAGGTGATGGACACCTACCACGACTTCACGGCTCGCGACCTGGCCAAGATCCGTGACGAGTCGCCCGAGGAGTGACCAGCCGGGTGAACGAAACGACCTTTGGCCTGCTGCGGGACGTCGCCGCGCGGCTGGAGCGCGCCATCCGGTCCCGCGATTGCCCAGCTATCGTTGCGCTGGAAAGTCAGCGGCGGCTCGTGCTCAGCGATTACGACTACCTGCGCGACGACCAGGCCGCCCACGCCTTCGAGGACAGGGCTGGCGAGCACGCCCGGCGCATTGAAGCCATCCGTTTCGTATTCGCCGTATCCCGAGTCTGGGTCGTGGCTCCAGGACAGGTCGCCGCCCGGGCGGCGTCCAATCATCCGCTCCGCCCCGGAGAACAAGAAGCGATCACCTGGCTGAGCTTCGACATCACCGACGGGGTCGACTACGGCCGTGTGCCTTACGCTCGCCGCCCGAACGGTGAGCCGATTTTCGATGAGCCGGAGAGCTTCACCGTTGAAGTCTGGCCCGAGGAGCGGATGCCGGGATTTCGGTTGTTGCGCGTCCTCATAGCCGACGACGGTGATTCCATCGAAAGCCGACGACCCTCCCACCAGCGGGGCCGGCGGGTGGGGAAGCCCGCCGGCCCAGGAGAAGCTGAGGGTTCGTCTTGTTGGCCGGCTGGGGCGGAGGTGAGCGTTGGCGTTGCAGGACGCTGCCTGTCGTGATGGGAGCGCTCGTTCCCGGCCCGGCCGTGGCCGACGGGGCGAGGTGACGTTGCGGCGGTCGCCCGGATGGCGGGGTGTGTGGGGGCGCGGGCGGCCCGAGCCCGGCGGGTGGCTCGCCATAGTTTGCCGTGACCAGGGCGTCGAATTCGTCGCGCAGCCACTGGTCGTCGGCGCAGATCAGCTCTGCGAACTCGCGGTCCACTCGTGATGGTGCCAGGCCGTGCATCTCGATCACTCCCCGGGACCTCTGCCAGCGTCACCAGGCCAACGACCGATACACCATTCCTATACCCATGGAGCCAGGAACCTGTCAAGCGCACCTAGAGGTAACCGGGGCGTTGAGCTCTCACACGGCCTCAGCCTGGCCGCCCACCCGATGTGGACAAGCGGCGCATGGCTGCCCAGCCAGCCGCTCGAATGCCGCACCTGGACGGGCAGGCCAGCGGCAACGCTGAGGGGAGAGGCATCTTCTGAGACCGGCGAGGGTCCGAGCCCAGGCGTAGTCCGGCGAGGGGTTTGACAGACCGAGACACCGGTTATCTATACTTCGAGTTGTAGGTTTCCTCTTCAGGAAGACCACCCCCGGGCTTGGAGAACCCGGGGAACATCGGAGGTGAAGCAACGATGCTGCTGACGTCGATCGACCCCTTCGTTCAGGAGTTCGAGCGCCAGTTCGACCGGGCGGTGCGCCAGGTCACCGGGCACGCCAACGGCGCGAGCATGCCGATGGACGGCATCCGCCGCGCCGACGACGTCGTGCTGCGGTTCGACCTGCCCGGCATCGACCCCGGCTCGATCGAGGTCACCGTCGACCGCGGTGTCCTGTCGGTGACCGCCCGGCGCGAGGAGGAGTTCGGCGAGGACGAGCGGGTGTTCGTCCGCGAACGTCCAATGGGCTCCTTCACCCGCCGCGTCTACCTGTCCGATCACCTGGACGCCGACCAGATCGAGGCCGCCTACAACAACGGCGTGCTGGCGGTCCGGATCCCGGTGCTGGAAAAGGCCAGGCCCCGCAAGGTCGCCATCCAGCAGAGCGGCGACACCCAACAGTCCATCCGCGCCTGAACCAGGTCCAGGCCACCGGCTCGCTGCGCGTCAGTCAGCGGCCAATCCCAGCAGCGGCGAGCCGGTCCGCGGCCCCGCCTCGGCGAGTCACGGCGCTCAGGGTCACACCGCCGTCTCGCCGAGCCGGGGCCGCCCGCCTTCCCGCACCGGTCGGCCCGGCCACGCCAGAACCCGGTCACACACCGGGGATCACCACGAAGGGAGGGGCGATGACGCTGCCCATGGACGACGAGCACGCGGCCCTGTTCACCGTGGGGCAGGTCGCCGACATGCTCCACGTGCAACAGGCGTTCCTGCGCCGCATCGACGACCACCAGGTCGTCTCCCCGCAACGCTCCGCGGGCGGCCAGCGCCGCTACTCCCGGCACGAGATCGGACGCATCCAACAGGTCGTCGGCATGGTGGGCGAAGGCATGACCCTGCCGGCCATCCGCCGCATCTTCCAGCTCCAGCACGAACTGACCCAGGTGACCCGCGAACGCGACGAACTCGCCCGCCGCCTGAACGAACTGGGCGAGCAGGGCACCCTCCCCGGGGCCGCCCCACCGTGAGCACGCGGCCCATGTGCCGGGACAGCAACGCGGGTCTGCCCGCGGCGGGACGGCACAGGCGCCACCACCCCGGCCTCCCAAAGCCCGTGCCGATCCCGACCGTGAGGAGCTGGAGGGAGGACGAGCGCCATGCCTTTGACCATCGAACACCACCGCCGCCAGGATCTGACGGTGACGGTCCTGGTCGGAGAGGTTGACGTGGCCACCAGCGCGCAGCTGCGTGAGAGCCTGACCCGCCTCGTCGCCTCCGGCGCCCGCCACCTGATCTTGGACGTGAGCGCGGTCACCCTGATCGACTCAGGCGGGCTCGGTGTCCTGCTGGCGCTCCACCATCACCTGCGCGACCGCCACGGCCCGGGCACGGGTCCGGTCACGCTCACCGGGGTCACCCCGCGCGTCCGCGACGTTTTGCGGGTCACCCGGCTCACCACGGTCTTCCCGATCTACGGGTCGGTCGACGTCGCCGTCCACGCCCACTACGCCACCCGCACCGGACACCACGCGCCGGCGCCACTGTCACCGCCCTACGACCGCGACCTCGACCGGTACTGAGCCCCGGACCTCGCCGTCCAGCACCACGACCCAAAGCCTGGGAGGTGAACACACGATGGCCCGCCCCGCCGTTATCCTGCGCAAGACCTGGACCGCCGCCGCCTATGTCCACACCCACGCTCCCAGCGGCACCAGCCGCCGTCACGCCGCCGCCATCCTGCGCGCTCTGGCCGACGTGCACGCCGCCGCCAACGGCCCCGTCCACAGTCCCGTCGACGGCTCCGTCGACAATGCCGATCCGCCCACGCTGCGGGCGCTGCTCGATGCCGTGGCCGAATGCGCAGGACCCGACTGGCTGCGCGCCAACACCCACGACCCGGACATCGGCCGCCTCACCGCCCTCCTCGACGGCCACCACCGGCTGCCCCGCGACCTGGCCGACCTGGACGACCTGCTGGCCACCGTGCTGTGGACCCGCCACGCACCCCAACCCGCGCCGCCCTGACACACATGCTCCGCCTGACCCCGGCCCGCCACCGCTCAAAGCATCCAGCCAGGTCTACAGGAAACTGATCGGCGATGCCGGCCACTGCAAGAATGGGCGGTGATCTCCATACCGAGAAGGCCCACGACCCTGGCAGAACCAGGCGCCGCCAGCCGTTGGCGCCGGACCCGCCAGGGCTTGGATGGAGGTGATCGGATTGCCCGATGACGCTTTAACGCGACCGCCGTCCACCTTCGCAGAGCCGCTGACCGTGCACATCGAACCCGACCCGGCCGGCCGCGTACAGATGGTGCGCATTGTCGGCGAAATCGATCACGCCACCAGTCCCCGAGCGAGAACTACAGCCCGATCCTTTCGGCATGCTGGCCGATGTCCGTGTGGTTCGGCGGCGCCGATCACCCTCAAGAGCAGCGGGGTACGGAACGGCAAGGACGGACAGCACCACGAGACAGTCCGGATGCACCATGCCCGCAATGACATCCAGCCTTCAGCAGCACAAGCTCATCTCGCGCGGCTCTCAAGGACCCTGGACGACGAGCCGATCCTGCGAGCGGATGGTTCGCCTTGATGCCCTTGACGAGGATGCGGTCTCCGCCGCGTGGGCGCGGACGTGCGGCCAGGCCTGGGGCGCACTCTCCGGCCTGGACGTCGACGACCCTGATGCTGCCGAGACGGATGTCAAGGCCGTCAGGTAGTTCGTCCCAGTAGGGGCGCACGGCAGTGCCGGATACGGTCATGCGGGAGAGCCTTTTGCACCCCATGTCACCTCGGGCTGGGTTCAACCATGGGCGGTCAGCCGGACGGCCTCGGCGCGGGCGGTGCCCGGAGCGAGTTCTTCGTCACGGGCATGCCGGCGGGCCACCGTGGTGACCTGTGTGCCGGTCAGTCGCTTGCGGGCGTCCATACCGGGGTCGACGACGCGTAGCACGGGAGCGGCGCCGCTTGCTGGTGTCCAGGGAAGAACAGCGGCGGCGATGCGGTGCGCGTCCAACGGGCCGGACTTACCGATCCCTCCGTTGGCGCGGGCGGCCGCCAGGCTGGTATCTGACGCACAAGCAACTCCCGGAGGCCGCGGCGATCCTCAAGACCTGATTGCCACATCCGGCCACGGTCCACTCCTTGCCACCAGCACCTTGATCACTCCGGTCCGCGAGATCATCGACCGCTCGCCCCACGAGTTTGATCTTCGTTCACCCGTGAAACGTAGGTTCGGGCGCGTCCATCCGGAATGCCTTCGCACCCGAATTGGAGACGCCGTGCGCCGAACCAGAACAACCCGCTCCGGAGTGATCCGCGCGCTGTCCGTGGTGGCGGCCGGGACGGTGGCGGGAATGATGATTTCCGTCCCGTCGGCCGCCGCCGAAACAAAGGACCCGGCGAAAGACCGAAAACAGTACCACATCGTGGACGTGATTTTCCGCGGAAACTACGTGGAAGGACTCAACGGCATCAAGTACGACTCGTTCCGCATCCCGGCGATCGTCCGGACGAACGCCGGAACGTTATTGGCCTTCGCCGAAGGCCGCGCCAAAAGCAAAAAGGACTACGGCAACATCAACCTCGTCTACAAGCGGGGCACGAACAACGGCGCTACGCACGACGACTGGTCGGGCCTGAAGGAGGCCGTCGGCGCGGGGATGGGCACCTGGGGCAACCCCACCCCCGTCGTCGACAGGTCCACCGGCACCATCTGGCTGTTCATGTCGTGGAACGCCGCGGACAAGAGCCAGTCAGGCGGTACCAACCCCGACACCGGGGAGGAGACCAGCAAGGTCAGCGCGTGGGGGGAACGCCGCGTCTTCGTCATGAAGAGCACCGACGACGGCCAGACCTTCACCGGCATGAACGGCGAGCCGAAGCCGACCGACATGACCGACGAACTGCTCCCCAATAAGCAGCCCGACGGCAAGAAATGGACCTGGGACGCGATCGGCCCGGGCGCCGGCCTCTACACCAAGAACGGCACGCTGGTGATTCCCGCGCAGCACCGCAACATCTACAGCACCGACCACGGCAAGACGTGGAAAGTGGTGCTGATGAGCGACGCCAAGACCAGCGAGGCCACGGTCACCCAGCTCCCCAACGGTGAGCTCTACCGCAATGACCGTCCCACCAGGACGACCTGGGAGACCGACGACGGAGACGGGATCAAACACAAGCGGCGCTGGGTCTCTCGGACCCCCGACATCACCAAGAGGTTCCCGCCGTCGGCGCCCGACGACAAACTGCTCGACCCGAGGAATCAGGGCTCGGCCCTGCTCTACAACGACACCGAGCCGGACGCCCCGCCCCGGACGCTGTTCCTTAATTCCGCGAGCACCGAGTCCCGGACGAAGATGCGGGTGCGTGTCAGCTACGACAAGGACGCCAGGACCTGGGAGCGCAGCCGCCCGCTCTCCGAGGGCCCGGAATGGCCGCCGGTCGACATCGGCGAGGAAGGCGGCTACTCCAGCATGACCAAGACCGCCGACGAGATGGTCGGGGCCCTGATCGAGGCCGAACTGAGCACCACCGAGACCTTCTCGATCCTGTACCGCAAGTTCAACATCCCCTGGGTCGTCAACGGCTGCACCTGCTGACCCGGCACGGGGCCGCGCCGCGGTCGTGGCGTGTCCGGGCTGTGGCGGTGGTGAAGGCCCGCGGGATAAAAGTGAGCCCATTCCAACTTCATCGGGCCTGGCGGCGGAGGGTGAGGATGGCTTGGACGACGCTGGTCAGGCGGCTGGGTGAGCAGCGGGCTCTGCCCGGGCACCGATGTCACTGCCCACAGCTCGCTTCTGGTCGACAGTTGTCACCTAGCACCTTTTAGGCCGGGTGGCCGAGCCGTTGTCCCGTCGCGCTTGCTTGGTCCGTCCCCTTGGCCGGGTGGCGGAGATGTGTCTCGACGGTGGACGCCGCTGGTGGGAGGTGGTCCTTGGGGCTAGCGGGTGAGGGCGGCGAGGAGTTCGTCGCGGCCGTCGGCGCCGGTCTTGCGGTAGATCGACTTTAGGTGCTCGTTGACGGTGTGCGCAGAGATGTTCATGACGCGGGCGATGCGTTTGGGTGGTTCGCCGGTGCGCACGTGCTCGATCACCTCGCGTTCGCGTCGCGTGATCCCGTGCCAGTGGCAGAACGAGGGGAGAAGCAGGTCGCCGACGGCCGCCTGGATGACGATGGCCACATCGTCGCCGAGGGGCTGGCCCTGCACCGCGATCCGCCGGGCCGGGTCCAGGCCGGACGTATAAAGCTGCTGCATGCGGGGGCGTCCGTCGCGGGCCCGTTCTCGGGTGTCCAGCGACAGCTCGGCGACGAACCGGGCAGGGATCCCGTCGGGCGCGGTGTTCCACCACGGCCTGCGCAGATGCGCCAGCCACGTCCGCGCCTCGGGGCTGATCGCCCGGACGGTGTGGTCGGGGCCGACCGTGATCACGCCCGCCGGGGGTGCCGGGGCGCCCGGCGCCAGCGGCTGGCCCTTGGCGAAGCCGCGCAGGATGCCCACCATGCCCGGGGCGAACTGCGCGGCCCGTTCGACCTCATGGGAACCGAACGGCTTGCCGCCCTCCGCCCGAGCCAGGCCGACGAACCCCCAGACTCCCCGCTGATCCCGCAACAGCAGGCGCAGCTCGCTGCCCGCTCCGTGCGTCTGGAGGACCTGCCGCGTCCGCCGCTGCCGCGGCAGGTCGCCTCGGCAGTCCACGACGCCGACCGGCAGTGGTCGCCGGGCGAGGTCTTCTGGACGGCAGGGGTCCCCGCCCGCGAACCGGTCCAGCACGAGCGCGTTGACGAACTCGGGCTCGTAGTGGTGCCAGCAGCTGCTGAGCGAGCCCAGCATCAGACCCGCCGCCGGGTTCGTGACCACGAAGCGGAGCGCGTCATGTGCCACGTGCGGCCTGATCACGCCATGGATCGCGGCCCCCATCTCGTCAGGGCTTGCGCCCTGCCCTGCCGCGGTACGCAGCTTGTGGAGCAGTCCATCCAGCGATCGCATCACAAGGTCAAGTCTGGACGGCCATCGCCCGGGACGGCATCGGGTGAACCACGTACAGCGAGCAGACGGCAACCCCCCAGTTTTGGGAATGGGACCGCACGGGCCGTCCAGTGACTCTTGAGAGGCCAGCCGAACGTTCAGCCGACCAAGAAGGCGATCATGAAAAAGTCCATCAGATTCCTCCCCGTGCTCGGCGCCGCGAGCCTGCTGCTCGGCACGGCCGTCCCGGCCGTCGCGGGGCCGAACCCGCCCGGCCCGTCCAAGTCCACGACCCGTCAGTTCAGGCCGCGTACCCCCACCATCGTCAAGCAGAGCGCCGCCGCGGCGGCGCCGTCCTTCGGGAAGACGCTGTGCTACCTCGACGTGGTGGACGGCGAGAGGCTGTGGTGGGGCGTCTCGGTCTCGCCGGGACAGCCCGTCGTCGCCTCGGCCACCGAGGCCAGCCCCCGAACAACTGGGCGGAGTTCATCGGCGACGCCGACATCTACGCCGAGAACGTCACCGTCGTCAACGGCAGGGTGATGTTCAGAGTCCGCACTCACTGGAGCACCCCGCTCGGCGTGTGCGTCCACGTGATCGGCTGATCCGACATCCCTGGGCCGATCAATAGGCAAGGCCGCCAGCCTGCCGCCCCGGGACGTGCGCTCGACGTCGGGGTCTCCTACCCTCGCCGACTCAGCCCGCGGCCCCCAGCCCTGATCGGTCTGCCCCCAAAGGACACCAACGCCCCACCAGCATCAGAACGGCCAGTGGCCATGCCCGGGCCCCGACGGCTCGCTAACGCCACTGGCCGTTCGGTTGCTGCTCAAGCCCCTAACCCAGGCCAGTGCCTTCTCGTCGCTGCTTGCTCCAGACACGCGTCGACGGTGCCCGAACTGACATCGACCCCGGGCGGCTGGGCTATGCCCGATCCCCAGCAAAGGCGGGATCAGGAGCCGAGGTAGACGGTATCGAGTCCGGTGTCATGGGCACTGTCACCTGGCTCGTAGACGCCGCACAGGGCGAAGACCCAGCCCCTTCGGCCAACAAGAAGCGCGGCGGCCGGGTGTGGTTTGTGCGCGTCCAGCGGTTCAGGCCCACTGTCCGTGATTGAGCCCGTCTGCCCCAGCAGAGATCGGCGCCCGCCTGGGGCACCGCGTCGACCGCGGCACGGGGAAGGTCCTCTACTTCGGCGGTCTCCACGACGCCGCGGCCATCCTGGACGCGCCCTGGATGGCAGTCGTGGACGCAAAGGTAGGGCTGAGGGTGTCTTCCGGTTCGAAGCCGTCTGCCGGCGGGTGAAAGGCACCTCCCGAGTCGGACTAACCGCATTCGAACTGGCCCGCGACCACACCAACCCCCACCGCCCCGGTCGCGAACCCCAAGCGTGGAGTGACGGTGCGGATACTGGGAGGTGACCGGGCCAGGGAAGCCTGTCGGGTGAAGGTCATTCACCGACAGGAGGACGCACGTGAAGACCAAACACAGAAAGCCGGGCCGGAGGGGCGGCCCGAACCTGCGCACCGTCGCCGTCGGCGCCGCGGCGGTCGGGGTGCTGGTGCTGCTGACGGTTCCCGCGTCGGCCGCGCACGCGGCCGGCGACCAGACCTGCGGCGACGGCCTGGGGGTCTGCCTCAAGCTCGCCCGCGAGGGGACGTCGGTCGACTTCGCCCAGGCCTACCACGACGGCCGCACCGGCCCCTGGGAGGGGAAGATCGATCTGATCAGGATGGGCCACCCCACGATCCAGGGGGCGGTGGGGAAGCCGCCGCCGCCCGCCACGCAGAACGAGCACCTGAACTATCCGGCGGGTGCGACGATCTGCGCCCGCGGATACGAGATGCCGGACCTCCACGCCAAGGGCGAGGCCTGCATCACCCTGTGAGCGCTTGTGCCGCACCGGCCTGACGCCCTCCCCGGCGGCAGGTCAAGGCACCCCGGCTCCGGGAGCCGGGGTGCCCTCCAGTGGGATCGTGATCTCGTCCACCGTCGTCAGCGCCAACCCGATGGTGTCGGCGGCGGTGGAACCTCGGTGCCAGGCCCGCGTGTAGGCGTCCCGGGCCAGTGCGCCCCGGATCGTTCGTTCGGCCTCGGCATGGGCGGCCTGGAACGGGAGGAGACCGGTCAGCGCCACTCCGGCCGCCTCCCGCAGCCGGTGCGCGGCGCCCAGCAGGACGGCCGCGTGGACGTGGTGCCCAGTGGCGGCGGCCGTCCAGGCCAGGGCCTCCACGTCCCACACCGGTCCCCAGGTGTCGCCGATGGCGTGCTGCCGGACCAGCGCGCTGCGCAGCGGGGCGAGGGCATGCGCGGGCTCGCCATGCCGCAGCTCCGCGAGGCCGCTGATCCACAGGGCCCAGGACGCGGCCCACGGGGCGCGGACGGTCTCGGCTTCGGCGAGGTACACGTCACGGGCGTGGAAGGCGGTGTCCCGGTCGCCCAGATAGGCGGCCGCCATGGCCCAGAACATGGTGGCCATGTGCGCGTCGCCCACCCCGCCCGCGGCGAGCAGCTCCGCGCGGGCGCCGGCGAGCATCGCCACGGAGGCGGGATCGGCTTGGCAGAGCAGGGCGTGGAGGCCCTCGATGTAGTCTGCGAGCGCCGTGGGACGCGCCGCGGCGGCCGCGCGGCACGCCGCCATCGCGTCCGGTACCGCGCTCAGGTCGCCCTGCACGATCACCAGGAAGGCCCGCATCGCCGGTACGACCACGTCCAGCTCGCCCGGCGCGTGGTCGGTCCTGACCGGGGCCAGCCGGTTCAGCCAGTGCCGCGCCTCGCCGAGCGTGCCGCTGAAGAACCAGAACCGCGCCCGCAGCATGTTGATCACGATGTCCAGCCCGGCGGCGGCCAGGTCCGGGCAGGTGGCGCAGCGCTCCAACGCCACCCGCAGGTTGGGGAGTTCGCGGTGCAGGCGGCGGAGCCAGTCGGCCTCGTCCGCGCCGCACCACTGTTCGGCGGCGCGGACGGTCAGGCCGTGGTAGTAGCGGCTGTGGCGGTCGCCGTACTCGTCGATGCCGTCCGATTCGCGCAGCCGCTGGCGGCCGTAACCGCGGATGGTCTCCAGCAGCCGGTAGCGCGCCCTGTCCCCGGCGCCGTCGGCCATGACGATCGACTTGTGCACGAGGCCGGCCAGCAGATCGACCACCTCTTCGCCGCGGACGCCGCCGCCCGTGCACACCGCCTCGGCCGCCTCCAGATCGAACCCGCCGGAGAACACCGACAGCCGCGACCACAGCAGCCGCTCGCCCTCGGTGCACAGCCCGTGGCTCCAGTCGATCACGTCCCGCAGGGTCTGCCGGTAGCGGCCGGCGACCCGGGTGGGGGACGCCGACACCAGCTGAAACCGGTCGTCCAGGCGGTCCAGGATCTCCTCCACCGCCATCGAGCTCAGCCGCACCGCGGCCAGTTCGATGGCGAGGGGGATGCCGTCCAGCCGCCGGCACAGCCGCGCGATCGAGGCCCGGTCGCGGCCAGTGGTGCCGAAGCCGGGCACGGCCGCGGCGGCGCGGTCCAGCAGCAGCCGCACCGCCTCCGAGCCGCCGACCCTGTCGCCGGTGTCCTCTGTGTCGCCCGGGAGCGTGAGTGGTCTGACCAGCAGGACGTGCTCGCCGGGCACGGCGAGCCGTTCGCGGCTGGTGGCGAGGATCCGCAGCCCGGGCGCCGACCGCAGCAGCCGCTGCGCCAGTGCGGCGACCTCCTCGACCAGGTGCTCGCAGTTGTCCAGGACGAGCAGGAGGCGCTTGTCGCGCAGGTGGTTGGCGACCGCGTCGGCGGGTGAGCGGGGCGAATGGTCCTGAAGGCCGAGCGACTCGGCGACCGTCCGGTGGACCTGCTCGTCCCCGCAGCGCTGCGCGAGCAGCGCCAGATCGGCGAGCCAGGCGCCGTCGGCGAACACCCGCGCGGCCTCCGCCGCCACCCGCAGCGCCAGCCGCGTCTTGCCGACCCCGCCGACTCCCGTCAGCGTGACGAGCCGGGACGCCTCCAGCGCCCGCCGCGTCTGCGCGAGCTGGTCCTCGCGTCCGATGAAGGAGGTCGTCTCGGCGGGCAGGTTCCCCGGGCCCAGTGCCCGCCGCCTGGGCGCGGGCTCCGTTTCCGCGGTTTCGGCGAGCAGGCGCCGGTGCAGGACCTGGAGGTCGGTTCCCGGATCGACGCCCAACTCGTCGGCGAGCAGGGCGGCGACCGTGCGGTAGCACTCCAGGGCTTCGCCGCGCCGTCCGCACTGGTGGAGCGCCCGCATCCGCTGCGACCAGAACCGTTCGCGCAGCGGGTGCGCGCCGATGAGCGCGCGCAGTTCCGGCAGGACGTCGGCGGAGCGGCCGAGGGCCAGATCGGCCTCGATCCTCAGCTCGAGCGCGTCCAGGTGCTGCTCGACCAGCATCGCGACGACGTCCGGGAGCAGCCCGGCGGGCAGGTCCGACAGCGGTTCCCCGCGCCACAGGCCGAGCGCCTCCCGCAGCAGGCCCGCCGCGCGCTCCGGCGATCCCTCGTCCTCCAGCACGGCGCGTCCCCGGTGCACCAGCGCGGCGAACCGGTGCAGGTCCATCGCGTCCGGCTCGACCACGACCGAGTAGCCGGACGGGTGGGACACCACGACCTCGGCGCCGCCCGCGCCCAGCGCGCGACGCAGCCGCAGGACGTAGTTCTGCAGAGCGTTGCGGGCCTGGCCAGGGGGTTCCTCGCCCCACACCCGATCCGTCAGCGTGTCGAGGGTGACCACGCGACCGGCGTCGATGAGCAGCGCGGCCAGCAGGACGCGGAGCTTGGCCGCCCCGATCCGCACCGGCGCCCCGTCCCGCCGCACCTCCAGCGGCCCGAGCAGCCTGAACTCGTAACGACCACACACGTCCCGATGGTAACACTACGTAATCTAGTCAATGCTGTTCGTGATATGTGCTGAGTAGAAGCCCTTTGGTGACGAGCCAGATTCCCAGTGATGCTTCCCAGACGTTTTCCGGTGCCGTGAACAGGAAATTCGCGGCGGACTGTACACCCGGTAGGCCACCAGCAGCCCGTTACCGAATCCCGCACAGAATGCGGGGCCGAGCAGGAATGTCTGGTCCTTCAACGTCACCAATGATCGGCCGATCAGCCACGGTCAGCCCACCGGCCCAGGTCAGTATCCGCCCTATCATGGCCGATATCGTCCCCTCGCCCGCCCGGGCACGACAGGTCTTTGGTCACACAGGCCCAACCGAAAACCGTGCCGCTTCCCAGAGAGGACCCATTGGGCGGACGAGTAATAAGTGGGAGGTCAGCGATGGCGATGTTCAGGTCCGCGCGCCGGTTGTCGTTGGCGGTCGCCGCGGTCGGCGCCGTGACGCTCGGGCTGCTCGCGCCGGTCGCGGCGGCCGGCGTCCGGTACGAGCCCGGCGCGCCCGGGCTCGGCGACCCCTATTTCCCCTACCTCGGCAACGGCGGGTACGACGTCGAGGACTACTACGTGAAGATCGCCTACGAACCCGACACCGGAGCGCTCACCGCCACGACCACCGTCAACGCGACCGCGACCCAGGACCTGTCCCGGTTCGACCTGGACCTGTACAAGATGAACGTCCGCTCGGTGCAGGTGGACGGGGAGGCCGCCTCGTTCGCCCGCACCGGCGAGCGCGAGCTGGAGATCACGCCGCGCGGAGGCCTGCGGAAGCAGAGCACGTTCACCGTGGTCGTCCGGTACGACGGCGTCCCCGAGACGTTGCGCGGCCCGATCAAGTCCGACCAGCCGTACGGATTCGTGCGCACCGCGGACGGTGCGACGATCGTCTCCCAGCCGGACGGCGCCTCCACCTGGTTCCCCTCCAACGACCACCCGCGCGACAAGGCGTATTTCACGGTCGAGACCACCGTTCCGCAGGGCCTCCAGGTGATCGGCAACGGACGGCTGGTCAAGCAGCCGCGCGGTGAGCGCACCGACACCTTCGTCTGGACCGAGGACAGTCCGATGGCGACGTACCTGGTCACCAGCTCGATCGGACGGTTCGACACCACCACGAGCACCACCCGCGAGGGCATCTCGCAGCTCGACGCCATCGACTCGGGGATCGCGTCGGACCCCGCCGCGGCGCGCACCCGGGCCTGGACCAAAGCGGCGACCGACGAGATGAGCGGCCTGTTCGGTCCCTATCCGTTCGACACGACAGGCTCGATCATCGAGCACAACAACGTCCCGCCGCTCAACCTCGAGGACGCGCTGGGGACCCAGACCCGGCCCACCTACCAGTCGCCGCCCGACGAGGCGGACGTGGCGCGCGAGATCGGCTACCAGTGGTTCGGCGCCGGCGTCTCGCCCGGCCGCTGGAGCGACACCTGGCTGAGTGAGGGCTTCGCAGTCTGGGTGGAGAAGTTCTGGGCCGAGAGGCACGGCGGCCAGTCCGCGCAGGAGGCGTTCAAGCAGATCTACGACGATCCGCCACCCATGCCGCCGGGCCGCCCCGGTTTCTGGGACATCGCCGTCGCCGACCCGTCTCGCGACCAGATGCTCCACCCCGCGGTCGCCCTCCGCGGCGGCATGGCCCTGCAGGCGCTCCGCCACATGATCGGTGAGTCGCGGTGCACGGAACTGACCCGTGCCTGGCTGTCGAGGAACCAGTACAGCACCGCCACGACCGAGGACTTCGAGGCGCTGGCCGAGCAGATCACCGGACGAGACCTCGGCGACTTCTTCAAGGTCTGGCTCCACACCGCCGCCAAACCTCCCGCACGCTGGTGACGCACCGTCCTCGGATCTCGCTGCTGGGATTCGCGGTGGTGACAGCCAGCCCGGGCAGGTGGGCAGCTTCCGGAGGGCCTACTAGAGTCCTTCGACCGCCGATCGATCATCACCCCGATCGACGTCATCCACAGTCTCGTTCCGCTCGGCCGCGGGTCCGACAAACCCACCTCAGGGACGTCGTCGGACGGCCGCACGACGATCGCGTGCCGGACTGGCGGTACGGCGGCCGGTGTGTCCGTCGATGGCGGTCATGTGTGCGTCGGTGGTGGGCGGTTCGCGTTTCGGGTCAGAGGCGGCCAGGTCGGTTGCGGTCGCTTTCTGCTGCTCGCCGCAGTGAGTTCGTTGCTGAGAGCAGTTATATGAGTGCGACTAGTGATATTGCGTGGTGGTGAGATGGACATGGCCGTGACACAGAACCGGCATTACCTGTCGCACTTGCCCCCGTCAGGCTCCTCCGGCCCAGCTCACCCCTGACGAGCGCCGGGCGACTCGCCAACGTTGTGTGTCACATCAGCCCGGGAGGTCCCGCCGTGTCCCTCGTCGCCTCCCTGGCCGACCCGGCCGATCGGCGCCTGCACCACCCTGCGGCCGCCGTCGACCGCTACCTGGGCCAGCGTCCGACCGCCACCACCCGTGCCAGCTACGACGACCCCCTCGCCCGCCCGATCGCCAACGTCGGCGGCCGCCAGCCCGGTCTGACGCCCGACCGCTTCGCCGCGGTGATGGACCGGTGGAACACTGCGGCCGCCGCGACCACAATCGCTCAGAACCGTCTAAAGCCCGCCGTAGGTGTCGCCGTTACGCAGGTGGGCCAGGACCAGCAGCGCTTGCTGGGATGGGGCTCACATCCGCCACCGGCAGCGGCGTTCGGCCCGCTGGGCGCGGATGAGGCCGGCCAAGCGGATCAGGGTGTGGTCGGACAGCGGAATCGCAGCACGGTATGACAGCAACGAGGCTCTCCGGGAGAGGCATCGGATCTTGGTCGACCGCTGTCTTACCGGGAGCCTCCTGTCATCCGGCACCGCTCCACGCAGCCCCACCGTGACCAGTGTCATCAGGATGAAAAGGGCTCCCTCCTACAGGGCACCGACCCGCTCCCTCGATCGAGTACTCGCTCGTCTGCGGGAATAGCCCTCTGAGGGCTTCACGGCTTGCACTTGACGTATACGTCAACTCCTAACGTTGTCGCCATGACCATTGCTGTGCCTACCGCCCATCGTGAGGTGCGTCTCGCTGCCCGTCCGGAAGGGACGTTCAGGACCGATCACCTCCGGGTCGTCAGGGCTCCCGTTCCCGAGTACGGCCCCGGCCAAGTGCTTGTCCGCAATCGGATGATGAGCGTCACCGCCGTGATGCGCACACTTATGGATGGCGACATCGGTTTGCCCATGCCGGCGTACGAGCCAGGTCAGACTTTGTGGGGACCGGCCATCGGCGAAGTGATCGCTTCGGCGGACGCTGACTTGAGTCCTGGCGATCTCGTCGTGCACAACCATGGCTGGCGGGAGTACGCCGCCGCCGGCGCGGCTGAGGTGCGGCGTGCTGACGTCGACTCGTTGCCTGACCTGGGTGCGCACCTGTCTCAGGGGTTGACTGCATGGCTCGGCGTTGTGCGGGCTGCCGAGGTGCGGAGCGGGGATACGGTGTTCGTCACCGGTGCTGCGGGTGGTGTCGGTTCCCTTGCAGGACAGTTCGCTCGGCTGCGTGGGGCCACGCGGGTGATCGGCAGCACCGGTTCCCGGCGCAAGGGTGAGTACTTGGTCGGGCAACTGGGGTACGACGCCGTCGTCATCCGGGGTGAGGGCGCTATCGAGGATCAATTGCGCACGGCGGCTCCGGATGGCATCGACGTGGTCTTCGACAACGTCGGCGGCGAACAACTACTTGCCGCTCTAGCGGGTGCCAAACGCGGCGCTCGCGTCGCGCTCGTCGGCGCGATGTCCAGCCAGACATCGGGTGGCTTCAGTGCTCCGGTCGAGATCGACACGGGTGCCCTCATCTTGCGGGGGATCACACTGCGCGGCATCGCGGGCAGCGACCACCTCGACGCCATTCCCCAAGCGATGCGGGAGTTCGGTCGTGGGCTCCGCGACAAGAAGCTTGCCTTCCCCCACACGCGTCTGTCAGGCATCGATCAGGCACCTCGTGCGTTGTGCGAGTTGCTTGAAGGGCGCCATATCGGTGCGGTGCTTGTGGAGCTGTAAGTCCAGGGAGGACCAGGAATGCGGATCGGCGAAGCCTCGGCAGCGGCAGGGCTTACCCCGAGAGCGCTCCGCTTCTACGAAGAGCGAGGGCTGCTCGCGGCGCGGCGCACGACATCGGGCCATCGTGAGTACGACGAGGAGGACGTCCACCGGCTACGGACCGTAAGGGAATTGCTGGCGGCAGGCCTGACGATCAGTGATGTCCAGGCCGTGGTCGAAGGACTGGACATGCCGCTCAAGCAACCGGGCGATTGCCCGATCGTCGACATCACCAACCGACGGCTGGCCGAGCTCGACAAGCGCATCGAGCGGCTGACCGAACTGCGCCGTCGTCTTGCCAACGCGCTCACTCACCGGTTCGAAAAACAGTTCCTTGGACCTGACCAGGCGGTCGCAATGCGACGCCGACTGAGTCCGTGTGAACGCCAGACAGGCGATGAGTTCACGGTGACGTGAGCGGCTCGGCTTCGTAGGCAGAGGCGACCCCCGCGACTGGTGAGCTCGTAGTTTTGGAGTACCGCGATGGCCTTGCACAGGCGACCGGCCTTGCTGGGGCTGCAGCTGAGCTTGCAGAGGATGGCCCAGCTCTGAGTTTGGGCGTTGGCTCGCTCTCCCGGACCTCGTAGACGGGCGTGTGCCCGGTTGGCCTGCTTCTGCGATTTCGGCATGCCCTTGCCCCGATAGGGCGTGGTCACCACACCACCGGCTCCCTGGTAGCCCTTGTCCGCCAGGACGACGATGTCGGCCTGTTCCAGCGCACGCAGGATGCCCCAGATCCGCGCGGCGCTCAGGTCATGGGTCTTGCCCGGCAAGGCACCCGAGGTTCACAGAATCGTCCCATCAGGTGAGGCGATCACCTGCACGTTCATCCCGTGCACCCGATGCTTGCCGGAGAAGTACGGCCGGTCGGCCTTGATCCGGTCGGTACGCATCAGCGTGCCGTCCAAGACCAGGTAGCGCAGCCCGTCGTCGCGGGCCTTGTTCATGGCCTGCCTGAGTTTGGGTGAACGCGCCGACAGCAACGTTACTGTTTCCTCCACATGCCCTCTCAGTAGCGGCTCGGCTTTGCTCGAAGATGGGCCGAGTGCCTTTGGCGCGGTCGACCAGCTGGCGGGGCGACGTCGGGGACGTGCCGCCAGCACGTCGAATGGTGCATACTCAGCGCCTCGGCGGCTGTGACAATCGGCCGTCGCCCCTGTCGGCGGGCTCGCTCGACCACGTCCTGCCGACGCATGCACCACCGAGATCACCATGTCCACTGACATGCCGATCTACTTCTGCGATTCTCGGCTCCAGCGAGAGCACCAGCGGACATCAGGAGCCGGCGGAGCCGGCCCGGCGCTTGGGGATGCTCGGGCGTGGCCTGGCACGGATGGCGGGAGGTGCTGCGGCTGGACGAGGAACTGTCCGGCGGCGTCCGCGCCCAGTTGGAGGGACAAGGCCCGCACGTTATCGGTGCCCGGTTGGTGAGAACGTGACCGGAAGCTCGTGGAGTCCCCGGACGATGAAACTCGGCTGCCTGGGCAGTTCCTCCAGGGGGACTGCCAGTGCCAGGCCGGGGAGGCGGTTGATCAGCGTGCCGATGGCGATCCGTCCTTCGAGGCGGGCCAATTGCGCGCCCACGCAGTAGTGAATGCCGCGGCCGAATGCCAGGTGCGGGTTGTCGGCACGGCCGACGTCGAACTCGTCGGGATCGGTGAAAGCCTCAGGGTCGCGATGCGCGGCGGCCAGGGAGATCACCACCGGTTCTCCGGCCGGAATCCGGATCCCGCCGTACACGACGGGCTCCTTGGGGAAACGCCATGCGGCCAGCTCCATGGGGCCGTCCCACCGCAGCGCCTCCTCGACGGCCGGCCCCAGCAGGTCCGGGCGGGACCGCAGCAGCCGCAGCCGATCCGGGTGGCGCAGCAGCGCGACCAGCGCGTTGCCGACCAGGGCGACACTGCCCTCGTGCCCGGCGATCAGGAGCAAGAAGATCATCGAACGGAGTTCCGCGGCGCTGAGCTCGCCGTCGGTGATGAGCGTGTTGACCAGGTCGTCGCCCGGGGCGCGGCGCTTGGCCTCGACCAGTTCGTCGATGTAGGCGCCCGGCGACGGGCCGGGCCCTGCGTCCGGCACGGCGTTCGAGGTCCACTGCCGGAAGAGGTGGTGGTCGCGCGCGGGAACGCCCATGATCGTGCCGATCACCGCGGCCGCCAGCGGGTAGGCGTACTCGCCGATGATCTCGGCGGTGCCACGGTCCTGGAAACGGTCGGCCAGCGCGCCGGCCGTCTTCTGGACGCGGTCCTCGATCGCCTCGACGGCGCGGGCGGAGAATGCCTCGTGGACGAGTCTGCGCAGCCGGGTGTGGTCGGGCGGATCCAGGGTGAGCAGATGGGTGCCCAGCTCCGACTCGTCCTCCAGCCTGCGACCTCGATCGGCCGCGCGCCATTCGGGCACCGCGCTGCGCGGGTCCCGGCTCAGCCGAGGATCGGCGAGCGCCGCCCTGGCGTCCTCGTAGCGCGATATCCACCAGCAGTACAAGCCGTCGCGAAGACGTACGCGGTGGACGGGAGCCTCCTCTCGTAGCCGCCGGTAGGCCGGATAAGGGTCAATGTCAAAACCCGGCCCCAGCAGTTCCCTTTTCTGGTCCCTCACCGCATCTCCCCAGCGTCGGTCCGAAGCGCTCCGGTCGCCTTCCATAGTGCCGCTGGACGAGGTGCCGACCGGCTCGCCGAAGGCGATCTGAAGGTGATGCCGAGGATTTCCATCGCGTGGGCGCAGCTCGCCGGAGATGAGGGACAGCCAGTCCTGACGCTGCCGCGCCAGCGCGTCCCGGACGGGAGATTCGGTCTGCGCCGGGCGTACCACCTACCTGGTGCCGGTTAGCGCTGCTGTGTTGATGGAACGGTAGTAGGCGGTCTCGTAGCTACGAGCTGCCTCGGGTGCGGCCGGTGGGCCACTTCGGCGGGTGTTAGTCCGGTTGGGGCGGCTCGGCCAGCACGTGGGCGCGGGAGCGGTCGATCAGGTCGGTGAGGGAGTCGGTGTCGATGTCGGTCAGGCGACCCGCGCGTTTGCGTGTCCGGCCCGCGACCAGGACGGTGTCGATGTCCTGGACGCCGCTCTGCAACAGCAGGTGGGCTGCCGGTTCGCAGAGCGAGGCGCCGAACCGCGGGGCGCGCAGCAGCACTATGTCGGCCTGCTTGCCGGGGGTGAGGGAGCCGATCCGGTCGTCCAGGCCGAGCGCCCGCGCGGCCTCGATGGTGCCGTGCCGCAGGACGTCCCGTGGCGTCAGCGTCGGGATGCCGGGACGCCGCCGTCCGGTGCGGCCCTCGGCGCGTTCGGCGGTGCCGTCGACGAAGCCTTGCAGCTGGTAGACCAGGCGCATCTGCGCGATCAGGTCGGCGTTGTTGAAGCTGGGAATGTCGCAGCCCCAGGCGACGCGCACGCCGCGGCGCAGGGCTCGTCCGAGGACGGTGAACGGGGAGCCGAGGCCCAGCTCCACGCCGGGGGTGACGGAGATCGCCGCGCCCGCGTCGGCGAGCATCGCCAGCTCGTCGTCGGTGACCACGTTGCAGTGCACCAGGACCAGGTCGGAGCCGAGCAGGCCGGCCTTGTGCATGGCGGTGACCTGGCCTGGGAAGTTGGAGTGGATCGTCATGCCGAGCCCGAGCTCGCGGGCGTGCGTCACCTCGCGGACGCTCGTCGGGATGTCGATGGTCTCCAGGTCGCTGAGGGCGAGCATCATCCCGATCCGGCCCTCGCCCCGGTCGGCGATCTCGCGGCTCAGGCGGGTGGCGTCGGCGAGCCGCTGGTCGTGGGTGGTGAAGTGGCCGGGCGGCTTCGCGCGCAGGCTGTAGCCGTGCATTCCGCGCAGTCCGGACGCGGCCAGGCCCGCGACGGCGGAGTCGGCGTGCTTGGGCGAGACGATGCAGTGGCAGAAGTCCAGCGCGGTGGTGACCCCGTTCGACAGCAGTTCCAGGCCGCCGACGCGGCCGCCCGCGTACATGTCCTCGGGACGGAATCGGGCCCGGTAGGGGAGCACCTCCTCGAAGTACTCGCCCTTCCACATCTCGGAGGCCATGCCTCGCAGCACGGTCTGCCACAGGTGGATGTGGGTGTCGATCAGGCCGGGCAGCACGATCATGCCGGACGCGTCGATGACGTCGTCGGCGTCCCGTCCCTCCTGCGGGGTCACTGACGCGATCACGTCGTCCTCGACCAGCAGGTCGCCGGACGGCAGGTCGCCGATCGACTCGTCCATGGTGACGAGGTGGCCGCCTCGGATGAGGGTCCGTCGCTGGTTCGCCATGCTGATGCAGACTCCTTACTTGACGGGCTTGACGCTTTCCAGGTGGCAGCGGACGCTGCCGTCCGGCATCGCGCGCGGCGGCGGGGCGGTGCCCGCGCAGGGCTCGAACACCGACGGGCAGCGCGGGTGGAACGCGCAGCCGGACGGCGGGGACAGCGGGCTCGCCGGTTCCCCGGACGGCGCCGGGGCGCGGCGCGCCCGCTGTGCCGCCGGGTCGGGGAGCGGGGCCGACTCCAGCAGCACGCGTGTGTAGGGGTGGGCGGGCTCGCGGTAGACGCGGTCCGCGTCCCCGGTCTCCACCAGCCGGCCGAGGTACATCACGCCGACCTGATGGCTGATGTGGCGCACCACGGCCAGGTCGTGTGAGATGAACAGCAGGGCCAGGCCGAGGTCGCGTTGCAGCCCGGCCAGCAGGTTGATGATCTGGCCCTGGGTGGAGACGTCCAGCGCGCTGACGGCCTCGTCGCAGATGACGAGCCTCGGGCCCACCGCCAGGGCGCGGGCGATCACGACGCGCTGCCGCTGCCCGCCGGACAGCTCGTACGGGTAGCGGTCGGCGTGGTGCGAGGCCAGGCCGACGTGGTCGAGCAGTTCGAGCACCGTGGCACGGCGGCGCGACCGGGGGACCGGCTCCGCGCGGCGGCCGATCGCCTGCTCCAGTGCCTGCGAGACGAGGTGCCGGGGGTTGAGCGAGGCCAGCGGGTCCTGGAAGACGACCTGGACGGCCTGTCGGTACCACCGCGGCGTGCGGCGGCCGAAGGCGGTGACGTCCTGGCCGTCGAAGACGATCTGTCCTGCGGCGGGGCGCACGAGGCGCAGCACGGCGCGTCCCGTGGTGCTCTTGCCCGAACCGGACTCGCCCACCAGGCCGAACGTCTCGCCGGGGGCGATGTCGAAGGACACGTCGCGGACGGCGTCGAAGTGGCGCGGCCGCCCCGACAGCAGCCCTGGCAGCCCGCGTCCTGTCTCGTAGGCGACGCGGAGGTTCTCCACCCTCAGCAGCGGGTCCGTGATCGGTTTCATGGTCGGCTCCGTCCGAGGGCCAGCTCGTCGCGGCGCAGGCACCGGCTCCCGCTCTCCAGGGCCACCGGCGCGGCCGCGCAGGCGCCGACCGCGAAGTCGCAGCGCGGATGGAAGCGGCACCCGTCCGGCTGCGCCCACGGCGGCGGCACGGTCCCGGGCAGCGTGGGCAGCTCCCCGGCGACCTCCTCGCCGCGCGGCGTCGCGGCCAGCAGCGCGGCCGTGTAGGGGTGGCGCGGGGTCGAGAACAGCTGTTCGGTGGACGCGGTCTCCACCACCTGCCCGGCGTACATCACCGCGACCCGGTCGCAGACGTCGGCGACGACGCCCAGATCGTGGGTGATCAGCAGGATGGACATGCCGAACCGGCCGCGCAGGTCCAGCAGCAGGTCGAGGACCTGGCGCTGCACGGTGACGTCCAGCGCGGTCGTCGGCTCGTCGGCGATGAGCAGCCTGGGGTCGCAGGCGAGCGCCTGGGCGATCATCACCCGCTGGGCCATGCCGCCGGAGAACTGGAACGGGTAGTCGGCGAGGCGGCGGCGCGCGTCCGGCACCCCGGCCAGCGCGAGCAGCTCGGCGGCCCGCTCGCGCGCCTCCCTCTTCGACAGCCGGGCGTGTGTGCGCAGCGGTTCGCAGATCTGGCGTCCGACGGTGTGCACCGGCGACAGCGCGTCCTGCGGGTCCTGGAAGATCATCGCGATGCCGCGGCCGCGGATCCCGGTCAGCTCGTCGTCGGAGAGGCCGGTCAGCTCCCGCCCGTCCAGCCGGATCGAGCGGGCCGTGACCGTCCCGGGGGACGGCACGAGCCCGGCCGCCGACAGCGCGGTCATCGTCTTGCCGCACCCGGACTCGCCGACCAGCCCGAAGACCTCGCCCTCCGCCACGTCGAAGGACACGTCGTCGACGACGGCGACCGGCGGGCCGTCCTGGCCGGGGAACCGGACGCTCAGACCGCGAACCGACAGCAACGCCGTCCCGGCGTCCGGCTCCGGCGGCGGCCCGGTCTTCGTCACGAGCGCGTCGCCGTCGCCGTCGGCCTCGACGTGCTCGTCCTGCCTGGCGAGCAGGGGGCCGCGGCGGCGGGAACGGCCCCAGGGGAGGGCCGTGGCGCCCTCGCGGCCGAGCGCGTCGCGCAGGCCGTCGCCGAAAAGGTTGAACGCGAGCACGGTGCCGGTGATCGCCATCCCGGGGAACACCGGCAGCCACGGCTGCTCGGCGGTGTAGGTGCGTGCCTTGTCGAGCATCTGGCCCCAGCTCGCGGTCCCGGTGTCCACGCCGAGCCCGAGGAAGCTCAGCATCGCCTCGAAGAGCTGCGCCAGGCCCAGGAAGATCGACGCCTGCACCACCAGCGGCCCGGCGACGTTCGGCAGGATCTGCCCGAACATGATCCGCGGCGACCCGAGCCCGAGGACGCGCGCCGAGTCCACATACGGCCGCTCCCGCTCGATCAGGACGGCCCCGCGGGTGATGCGGAGCAGGTTCAGCGCGAACACGATGCTGATGGCGAGCATCGCGTTCGTCAGGCCCCGGCCCAGCGCCGCGATGATCGCGAACGCGAACAGCAGCGTCGGGATCGACCCGGCCACGTCCACCAGCCGCATGGCGATCCGGTCCCACCAGCCGCCGAAGTAGCCGATCAGCAGGCCCAGCGGGACCCCCACGACCACGCCGAGCGCGACCGCCTGGAACGATGCCTGCAACGCGACCCGGGACCCGTACATCATCCGCGAGAGCTGGTCGCGGCCGAGCTCGTCGGTGCCGAGCCAGTGGTCGCCGCCCGGGCCGGTGAGCCGGACGGCGAGGTCCACCCTGTCCGGCGGATGGGGCGCCAGCGCCGGGGCGGCCACCGCCACGACGACGAGCCCCAGCAGGTAGAGCCCGCACGCGACGGTCACCGGCTGGCCAAGCAGCCGGCGCAGGACCCGTGACCACCGCGTCCGTGCCGGGCGCGCCTGCGCGCTCGGCGTCACCTCGGCCAGGACGTCCACGCTCACTGCGGCCTCGCCTTCGGATCGAGGAGCCCGTACCCGACGTCGACGGTGAGGTTGATGAGCACGACGATGCAGCCCACCAGCACCACGCCGCCCTGGACGAGCGGGATGTCGTTGCGGACGACGGCGTCCAGCAGCAGCGTCCCGATCCCCGGGATGCCGAACACCCGCTCGATCACGAAGCTGATCGCCAGCAGCGTCGACAGCTCCCAGCCGACGACCGTCAGCACCGGCGGCATGGCGTTGCGCAGCGCGTAGCCGAACACGATGCGCCGGCGGGGCGTCCCGGTCGCCCGCAGCGCCTGCACATACGTCGCGCGCAGCGTCTCGGTCATCGCGCCCCGCGCCTGCCGGGCGATCACCGCCGCCGAGTGCGTGCCCAGCGCGACGCACGGCAGGACGAGCCCGTACGCCCACGCGCCCGGATCGTCCGCGAACGGCGTGTAGCCGATCACCGGGAACCACCGGAGCTTCACCCCGAACGCCAGCACGAGCAGCAGCGCCAGCCAGAACCCGGGCATCGCCAGGCCGAGCGAGGCGACGCCCGTCACCGCGCGGTCGATCAGCGAGCCCGACCGCAGCGCGCTGTAGACGCCGACGGGCAGGCCGATGAGCAGGGCCACCAGCAGCCCGCCGACGACCAGGCCGAGCGTCGCGGGCAGCCGTTCGGTGAACGACGCGAGCACGGCCTGGTCGGTGAACAGCGACCGGCCGAGATCGCCGCGGACGGCGTCGCCCAGCCACGAGCCGAACTGGACGATCAGCGGCCGGTCGTAGCCGAGCGCGTGGCGCATCTCCGCCCGCTGGGCCTCGCTCGCCCCGTCCCCGAGGACCTGCTTGACCGGGTCGGTGTTGGTCGCGCGCACCAGCAGGAACACGAAGACCGACACCATGAACAGCAGCGGGACCAGGGCGGCCAGCCGGGTCAGGAGAAGCCTTCTCATGCCGTCCTCCACGTCCTCATGCCGTCCCCCGTGTCGCTCATGCCGTCCCCTCCGGTCACCGCTGCGGGAGGGCTTCCCGGTACCGGAAGGCCGAGGGCGCGAAACGGGTGGGGACGATGTTCGTCACGCGCTTGGCATCCCAGGCGAACACGATGGGGTAGCTGAGGAAGCCGCAGTCCAGCGCCTGGTCGTGGATGAGCTTCGTCATCTGCTGCCACACCGCGTTCTGCTTGGCGCCGCCGGGCTCGTTCAGGCCCTGCTCCGCCAGCCGGTCGAGCTCCGGCGTGCCCACCTTGTAGGGGTTGCCGGCGCCCTCGGCGCTGAACCGGTAGCGGTAGTAGTCGTAGGGCCCGGAGTCCTCGCTGGTGCTGGTGTTGTACGCGGCCGGGTACTTGCCGGTGTCGAAGGTGCTGAAGTACTGGGCCGTGGACATCTTCTCGACCTTCACCTCGACGCCGGCCTCGCCGAGCTGCGTCCGCACCAGCTCGCCGAGCAGCTCGGTGCCGGGGAACACCGGGAAGCTGAAGCTCACGCGCTTGCCCGCGAGCAGCGCCTTGGCCTGGCCCGGGTTGTGCGGGTACGCCTTGACCTGCGGGTCGTGGCCCGGCTGGCCGGCGTCGAAGCGCTGGTCGTAGGTCTCGCCGAGGCCGTCGAACTGCCCGGTGAGGATCGCCTTGGGGTCCAGCGCCTGGCAGATCGCCTGCCGAACCTTCGGGTCGGCGAACGTCTTCTTCCGGTCGAAGAACAGGAAGTGGTAGCGCAGCGCCGGGTACCAGAGGCTCTTGAAGCCCTGCGACTCCGCGCGCTTGCGGGTCTCGGGCAGCAGCGCGGCGACGTCGACCTTGCCGGTGGCGAGCGCGTTGAACAGCGACTCGTCGTCGCCGATGGCGTAGATCTCCAGCCGCTTCGCGCCGACCTCCTTCGGCGCGTAGTACTTGTCGAAGTAGTCGAGCACGACCTTAGAGTCGCGGACGGTCGCGGACGCGTTGTACGTCCACGGCCCGGTCCCGGCGGGCTTGTCCTTGAGCGACTTGTCCTTGATGGACTTGGGGCTCAGCATGTAGCCGCCGCGGTCGGCGAGCTGCGCGACGAGGGTCGGCGCCGGGCGCTTGAGCTTCAGCCTGACGTGGGTCGCGTCCTCGGCCACGACCTCGGAGACCGGGTCGAGCATCGCCTGGTACTGGCTGGGCTCGCTGCGGATGCGGGCGAAGTTCGCCTTCACCGCCTCGGCGTCGAACGGCGTCCCGTCGTGGAAGACGACGCCGGGCCGCAGCGTGAAGGCGATCTCCTTCTGGCTCTGCTTCCATGAGCTGGCGAGGCGCGGCTGGACGGTGTTGCCGTTCGCGGCCTTCTCCACCAGCCCCTGGTAGACGGTGGAGATGTAGGTGGTGTTGGGCTTGTTGAGGTTGTCCCAGTTGTCGAGTGTGAAGCCGACTCCGAACCGCAGGGTGCCCTGCGGTCCCGACGCGTTCCCCCGCCGCCCGCCGGCTGGCTCGTCGCCGGCCGAGCAGGCCGTGAGCACGACCGACGCGGACAACAGGGCCACGAGGACGGACGATCGATGTTGCTTCATGGCTGTCCCATCGAGCGATGATTGCGGAAAGAGCTCCCCGAGGTGCTCAGTGTCGGCGAATGCGTGCAAACGTTAGTCATCGCAGACTAAGATTGTGAAGCCTGCTTGGCAAGGCTGTGCCGGTACAAAGACGATGTGCCTCTACAAACGATTGTCGAGAATTTGATGACCGAACCCGTCACCCTTCGCGATGTGGCCGACCGGGCGGGAGTGCATGTCGCCACCGCGTCGCGCGCGCTGAACCCGGCGGCGCGCTCGCGGCTGAGCGAGGCGACCGTGCGCCGGGTGCGCAAGGCCGCCGAGGAGCTGGACTACCGTCCCAACGCCATGGCCCGCGGCCTGAAGACCAGCCGCTCGATGTCGGTCGGGCTGCTCGTCCCGGACCTGACCAACCCCCTGTTCCCGCCGATCGCCCGCGGTGTGGAGGACGTGCTCGCGGGTGCCGGTTACACCACGTTGATCGCCAATACCGACAACGACGACGAGCGGCAGAGCCGGCAGCTCGCCGCGTTGCGGGCCCGGCAGGTCGACGGGCTGATCCTGGCGACCGCGCACCGCGACGATCCCGAGTTGGCCGAGTTGGCCGGGCAGGTGCCGCTCGTGCTGATCAACCGGAGGGTGGAGGGGTTGACGGCGCCCGCGGTGATCGCCGACGACCAGAGCGGGATCGCCGCCGCGGTCCGGCATCTGGTCGACCTCGGGCACCGCCGCGTCGCGCATGTCGCCGGGCCCCAGCACACCACCACAGGGCACTCGCGGTCGCGCGCCTTCCGCCAGGCGATGGAGGACGCCGGGCTCCCGCCGGGCCCGGAGCTGGTCGCGGAGGCCGACGCGTTCACCGAGGCCGCGGGGGCCCGCGCGTTCCGCCTGCTGCTGGACGGCCTGTCGGACGACGACGGCTGCACCGCCGTGGTCGCCGCCAACGACATGATCGCCCTCGGCTGCCTCGACGTCGCCGAGGAGCGCAGGCTGCGCTGCCCGCGCGACCTGAGCGTCGTCGGCTTCAACGACATGCCGTTCGTCGGCCGGCTGACCCCGGCGCTGACCACCGTGCACGTCCCGCACTATGAGATCGGGGCCGAGGCCGCGCGGATGCTGCTGGAGCGGCTCGCCGACCCCGGGCTACCCCGCAAGTCGGTCACGCTGCCGGTCAGCCTCGTCGTCCGCGGCTCCACTGCCGCCCCAAGGACCGCCCCAAAGACCGCCTCAAAGACCGCCCCAAAGACCGGCCGACGACCCCGCTGAACCGACCGCCCCCGCTGGTCGGCTCCCGTTGAGTCGGCGGCCGCTGAGCCGTCCCGCGGTCAGCGGCGCAGGTCGCCGAACGCCGGGCCCGCCCAGGTGATCTTTCCGTCCACGAGCGTGAGGTCGGCGCCGACGGCGGGGATCTCGTCCTCGGGGACGTGGAAGTAGTCGCGGTCGAGGACGGTCAGGTCGGCCAGCATCCCGGGCTGGAGCCGTCCGCGCTCGTCCTCCTCGAAGCTGAACCAGGCCGCGCGGTGGGTGTAGAGCTCCAGCGCCTCCTCCCGGGTGAGCAGGTCGTCGTCGGCGCGGATGCGGCGGCCGCCGATCGTCCGTCCGGAGACGTACCAGTGCAGGGCCGTGAACGGCCGGTACGACGCCACCCTGATCGCGTCGGTGCCGCCGCCGACGGGGACGCCCGCGTCCAGCAGGGCGCGCAGCGGCGGCGCGTGCTCAGCGGCCTCGGGCCCCCACGCGCCGATCAGGTCCTCGCCCTCGAAGCGCAGCATCGCGGGAACGAGCACGCCGACGCCCAGGTCGGCGACGCGGCGCACGCCGTCCACGCTGAGGCCCTCGCAGTGCACGATCGTCCAGCGCAGCGGGGCGAGTGGGACGTCGCGGTCCAGTTCCCCCCAGAGGTCGAGCACCATGTCGAGGGTGTCGCGGCGGATCGCGTGGATCTGCAGGGGCCAGCCGTGCAGGGCCGCCTCGGTGAACGTCTCGCGCAGCGCGTCCCGCGACTTGGCCGACAGGTCGGGCGCGCGGTGGAACCCGTCATGGACGGCATAGTGGATGATCTCGCCCATGCCGAGGACGCGCAGCATCCCGTCGCCGAAGCCGGGCGCGGTGTAGCGCAGGTAGCCGGGCAGTTCCTCGGCCTCGGCGCCGGGCCTGGACGCGTGCATCGTCGGACGCGTCCGCACCGTGAGCTCGCCGCGCCGCCACGTCTCGTACAGCGCGCGGTAGGTGTCGGGGCCGGTGTTGCTGCCGCCGCCGTCGATCAGCCCGGTCAGCCCGGCCGCGCTGAACACGCGGGACGCGGCGGCGGTCGAGGCCACCTGCTCCTCCAGCGACGGCACCGGAAGCTGCCAGTACAGCCAGCGCAGCGCGGGCATCCCGCGCAGGACGCCGGTGGGACGGCCGTCCGCGCCGGCGTCGAGCGCGGCCGGGTCCACGCCCTCGGCGACGGCGCGGTCGAGCCCGACCTCGGCCAGGGCGCGCGTGTTCAGCATTCCCCACGCGTACATGTACTGGACGAACACCGGATGGTCGGGCGCGATCGCGTCCAGTTCCTTCCGGGTGGGGGCGCGGCGTTGGGCGAACTGGTCCGGGTGCCATCCGCCGACGACCTTGAGCCAGGTGCCCGCCGGACGGTCCCGCGCCGCCGCGGCGACGCGTCCGAGTGCCGTGTCCAGGTCCGGCACGTCCTCCCAGCGGATCTCCTCGTTCCAGGTCAGGCCGGCGCGGACGAAATGGACGTGGGCGTCGATGAGCCCCGGCACGGCGCGGCGTCCGCCGAGGTCGATCACGCGGGCGTCCGGCGCGGCCCGGCGCGCGGCGTCCGCGGAACCGGCGGCGACGATCCGGCCGCCCCGCACGGCCAGCGCCCGCACCTCCGGTGGGGTGCCGTCGGCGGCCAGGGTGGTGATGCGCCCGTTCACCAGGACGAGGTCTGTGCTGCTCACGGATGGCTCCTCTGAGGTCTGTCGCCGGTGTCCGGCGCGCGGGAAGCCGCCACGTGAGTCTTCATTCCGAAGGCGGTGGATGTCAATCGTTTGCTCAATCAATCGAGTCTTCTTCCGCTCCAACTCACGTTGTCCTGCCTGTTGGCGCTCGAGCTTGGGCTTGACGCCTCAGGGTCGATCCAATTATCGTCGCAAACGATTGCACAATCGTGGCAGGGAGTGATCCGGTGGACGACGACGTGAGCGGCACCCGGGTCGGCTGGATCGGAACCGGCCGCATGGGGTACGCGATGGCCGAGCGGCTCGCCCGCTCCGGGCGTCCGGTGAGCGTGTGGAACCGCACCCGCCGGAAGGCCGAGCCGCTGGCCGAGCACGGCGCCGTCATCGTCGACGAGATCACGGACCTCGCGGCGGCGGACGTGGTGTTCACCATGGTGTCCACGGACGACGATCTCCGCGAGGTGCTCCTGGGGCCGGGCGGGCTGCTCACCGCCGCCGGCCGCGTGCCCGGAGTGATCGTGGACTGCTCCACGGTCTCCGCCGAGGTCTCCCGCGAGCTGCGGGCCGCGGCGCGCGAGCGCGGCGCCGACCTGCTGTGCGCGCCGGTGAGCGGCAACGGCAAGGCGGTCGCCGCGGGCCGGCTGAGCATCGTGGTGTCCGGTCCGCGGGAGGCGAGCGAGCGGGTCAGGCCGCTGCTGGAGACGATCGGCCGGGCCGTCACCCATGTCGGCGAAGACGAGGCGGCCCGGCTGGTCAAGCTCTGCCACAACCTCTTCCTCGGGGTGGTGACCCAGGCGCTCGCGGAGGTGACGGTCCTGGCGGAGAAGGCGGGCGTGCGCCGCCGCGACTTCCTGGAGTTCATCAACGACAGCGTTCTCGGCTCGGTCTTCACCCAGTACAAGACGCCCGCGCTGGTCCATCTCGACTACACGCCGACGTTCACCACCGAGCTCCTCCGCAAGGACTTCGACCTTGGGCTGGAGGCCGCCCGCGAGTTGGAGACCCCGATGCCGGTGACCGCCCTCGTGCACCACCTCGTCCAGGCGGCGATGGGCCACGGCCACGCGGCCGAGGACTTCGCTGCGCTGCTGTCGGTCCAGGCCGCCGCCGCCGGGCTCGACCTGGTCGCCGACGACGAGCCGGTCGGCGACGGGCTGACCGGGACCGTCGGCGACGGACTGACCGGCGCCGCGGGTTAGGGGAGGAGGCGAGGATGACGAGTCCGCCGCGTCCCGTCCCGGCGCCCGGCCCCATGGCCGTGGACTTCGAAGAACGGGTCGACTTCCGCCGCCTGCGCGAGTACCGGCTGAGCCGCGCGCGCCGGGCCATGGACGACAGCGAGCTGGGCGCCCTGCTGTGCTTCGACGTCAACAACATCCGCTATCTGACCAGCACGATGATCGGGGAGTGGGCGCGCGACAAGGTCGCCCGCTACGCCCTGCTTCCGCGCTCCGGCGACCCCTTCGTCTGGGACTTCGGTTCCGCCGCGCAGCACCACCGCCTGTACGCGCCGTGGCTGCGTCCGGAGAACTCCCGCGCGGGGATGCTCGGGCTGCGCGGCTCGATCGCACCCGAGGCGGGGCTGCTGCGGAGCGCGGTCGCCGAGATCAAGGGCCTGCTCGCCGACGCCGGGCTCGACGGCGCGCCGGTCGGCGTCGACATCGCCGAGCCGCCGATGCTGTTCGAGCTGGCCCGCCAGGGCGTCGACGTGCGGGACGGCCAGCAGGTGATGCTGGACGCGCGGCAGATCAAGTCCCCGGACGAGATCGCGTTGCTGAACACGGCCGCCGCGATGGTCGACGGCGTCTACCACGAGCTGGCGGCGGCGCTGCGTCCGGGCGTCCGGGAGAACGAGCTGGTCGCGCTGGTCAACCGGCGGCTCTACGAGCTGGGAAGCGACGACGTCGAGGCGGTCAACGCGGTGTCGGGGGAGCGTTGCAACCCGCACCCGCACAACTTCTCCGACCGTCTGATCCGGCCCGGCGACCAGGCGTTCTTCGACATCATCCAGTCGTTCAACGGCTACCGGACCTGCTACTACAGGACGTTCGGCGTCGGCCGCGCCACCCCGGCGCAGCGCGACGCCTACACGCGGGCGCGCGAGTGGATCGACGCGGCGATCGAGCTGGTCGAGCCGGGCGTCACCACTGACCAGATCGCCCGGGTGTGGCCCGCCGCCCACGAGTTCGGCTTCCCGGACGAGATGGCGGCGTTCGGCCTCCAGTTCGGGCACGGCCTGGGCCTCGCCCTGCACGAACGGCCCGTCATCAGCCGCCTGAACTCCCTGGAGCATCCGGTCGAGCTGCGCGAGGGCATGGTCTTCGCGCTGGAGACCTACTGCCCGGCCGCCGACGGCTTCTCCGCCGCGCGGATCGAGGAGGAGATCGTCGTCACCGCCGGCGGGCACCAGGTGATCACCCTGTTCCCCGCCGAGGAACTGTTCGTCGCGAACGAGTACTGAATCCCGGTCGGCATCGTCCCGACCAGCATCATCCCGACCAGCACCGAATTCTCAGCCAGCATCGATATTCCAGCGAGGTGAAGGATGACCGTCCACACCGGCGCCGCCGAGCTCACCGAGGCGACCCGGCTGCGCGTGTACCGGCTGCTGACCGAGCTGCGCCGGTTCGAGAAACGGGCGCACGACCTGTTCCTGCGCGGCCTGGTGCCCGGCACCAGCCACCTGTCGCTGGGCATGGAGGCGATCGCCGCGGGGTTCGCCGCCGCGATGCGTCCCGGCGACCTGACGTTCGCCACCTACCGAGGCCACGCGCACACCCTCGCCCGCGGGGCGCCGATGCCCGCGGTGATGGGCGAGCTGCTCGGCCGCTCCACGGGGCTGATGGGCGGCAAGGGCGGCTCGATGCACCTGACCAGCGCCGAGCACGGCGCGATGGGGTCGTACGCGATCGTCGGCGCGCACCTGGTGGTCGCCAACGGCGCCGCGTGGGCGGCCCAGCACCGCGGCACCGGGCAGGTCGTGGTCTGCTTCTTCGGCGACGGCACCACCAACATCGGCGCGTTCCACGAGGCGCTGAACCTCGCCGTGGTGTGGCATCTGCCGGTCGTGTTCGTCTGCGAGAACAACCTGTACATGGAGTACACGCGGATCGAGGACGTGACCGCCGTGCCGCGCCCGGCCGCCGACCGGGCGGGCTCGTACGGCCTGCCGCCCGTCGTCGTGGACGGCAACGACCCCGACGCCGTCTACCTCACCGCCGCCGAGGCGATCGAGGACGCGCGCACCGACGGCGGCCCCGCCCTGATCGAGGCGGTGACCTACCGGCACGGCGGTCACTCGCGGGCCGACCCCGGCAAGTACCGCCCGGCGGACGAGGTGGCCGCGTGGCTGGCCCGCGACCCCGTCCCGGCCTATCGCGCCCGCCTCACGGCGGCCGGGATCCCGGAGGAGACGCTGCACGAGATCGACGAGTCGGCGCAGCGCGCGGTGGACGAGGCGACGGAGCAGGCGCAGGCGGCGCCGCGTCCCGCCCCGGAGACCGCGCTGACCGAGGTGTGGGCGGACGGAGGCGGGCAATGGCGGAACTGACCTATCGCGCCGCGGTGGCCCGCGGCCTGGCGCAGGAACTGGCGCACGACCCCGACGTGGTGTTCCTCGGCGAGGACGTCGCCGCCGCGGGCGGGGTCTTCAAGGCGACGCCTGGCCTGCTGGACGCGTTCGGGCCGGAGCGCGTGCGCGACACGCCGATCTCCGAGCAGGCCATCCTCGGCGCGGCGATGGGCGCCGCGATGAACGGCCTGCGCCCCGTCGCCGAGATCATGTTCTCCGACTTCCTGGCCGTCTGCTGGGACATCGTGGCGAACCAGATCGCCAAGACCCGGTACATGGCCGCCGGGCAGTTCACGTTCCCGCTGGTCATCCGAACCGCCAACGGGGGAGGGCTACGTTTCGGCGCCCAGCACTCCCAGAGCGTGGAGAACTGGGCGATGGCCGTCCCCGGCCTGAAGGTCGTCGCGCCGTCCACACCGGCCGACGTCATCGGACTGCTGGCCGCCGCCGTGCGTGACCCCGACCCCGTCCTGTTCTTCGAGCACAAGGCGCTCTACCCGGTCAAGGGCGAGGTGCCCGACGGGGAACTGGTCGACCGGCTCGGAACCGCCCGCGTGGTGCGCGAGGGCGGCGACTGCACGATCGTCGCGCTCGCGGCCATGGTGCCCCGGGCCGTCGCCGCCGCCGAGCGCCTGTCGGGCCTCGGCGTGGAGGCGGCCGTGGTGGACCTGCGCTCGCTCGTTCCCCTCGACGTCTCCACCGTGCTCGACTCCGTCGCCCGGACCGGACGCCTGTTCACCGTCGAGGAGAACCCCCGGCTGTGCGGCTGGGGCGCCGAGGTCGTCTCGCTGGTGGCCGAGGAGGCGTACGGGCTGCTGGCCGGGCCGCCCGTCCGTATCACCACGCCGCACGTCCCGCTGCCCGCTGGGGAACTGGAGGACACCGTCATCCCTTCGGTCGACCGCGTCACCGACACGATCGCGAAGGAGCTGAGCACGTGACGGCCGCCGTGCGGGGCGCACCGGCAGATCTTCTCGTCGACGGGACCTGGCGCGCCGCGTCGGGCGGACGCCGGTTCGCCGTGCACGACCCGGCCACCGGCGAACCGATCGCCGAGGTCTCCGACGCGACCGCGGACGACGCCCGAGCGGCGGTCGGAGCGGCGCATCGGGCGGGCCCGGGGTGGGCCGGACGACCTCCCCGGGAGCGCGCCGAGATCCTGCGCCGCGTGCATGACCTCATGACCGGCGACGCGGCCCGGCTGGCCCGGCTGATCGTCGCCGAGAGCGGGAAGGCGTTGGCCGACGCGCATGCCGAGGTCGCTTACGCGGCCGATTTCTTCCGCTGGTACGCGGAAGAGGCGGTACGCGGCGCAGGCGAATTTCTTCGTGCGCCGAGCGGCGGGCGGCACATCCTCGTCCTGCACCGGCCAGTCGGCGTGTGTGTGCTGATCACCCCCTGGAACTTCCCCGCCGCCATGGCCACCCGGAAGATCGCCCCGGCGCTGGCGGCGGGCTGCTCGGTCGTTCTCAAGCCCGCGGCGCTCACCCCGCTCACCGCCCTCGCCGTGGCCGAGCTGACCGAACGGGCCGGGGTCCCGCCCGGCGTGGTCAACGTCCTGCCCACCCGCACCCCGGACGCCGTCGTGCGCCCGATGCTCGCCGACCCGCGCGTCCGCAAACTGTCGTTCACGGGCGGCACCGCCACCGGGCGGACGCTTCTGGAGCAGGCCGCCGGGCAGATCCTCAACTGCTCCATGGAACTCGGCGGCAACGCACCGTTCCTGGTGTTCGCCGACGCCGACCTGGACGCGGCGGTCGAAGGCGCCCTCGCAGCCAAGATGCGCAACGGCGGTCAGGCGTGCACCGCCGCGAACCGCTTCTATGTCGAGCGCCCCGTCCATGCAGAGTTCGTCGCCAGGTTCGCCGCGGCGATGGGCCGGCTGCGCGTCGGGCCCGGCCTGGACGAGCGGACCGACGTGGGCCCGCTCATCAGCGCCGCCGCCCGCGACGACGTCGCCGCGCTCGTCCAGGAGGCCGTGGACGGAGGTGCCCGCCCGCTGGTCGGCGGTCATCCTCTCGAAGGGCCCGGCTACTTCTTCCCACCGACCGTGCTGACCGATGTCCCGCCCGGTTCCCGCGTCCTGCATGAGGAGATCTTCGGTCCCGTCGCTCCCGTCCTGCCGTTCGACACCGAGGACGAGGCCGTCGCCGCCGCCAATCACACCGAGTACGGCCTCATCGCCTACCTCTACACGAGCGACCTTGACCGCGGCCTGCGTCTGACGCACGCCTTGGAGACCGGCATGGTCGGCCTCAACCAGGGGGTCATCTCCGACCCCGCCGCCCCGTTCGGCGGCGTCAAGCAGAGCGGCCTGGGCCGCGAGGGCGGCCACCATGGCCTCCTCGACTACCTGGAGCCCGTCTACGTGGGCGTGGCCGAACCTCGGCGGGACCGGCGACGTGCGTTCACCCACGCCGTCGCGCAGTGGGGTCAATAACAGGTTCACCGTGAAGCCCAAGAACTACCCGAACCTGCTGCAGCGCGGCCTCGAACTTATGGGAAGTAAACCTCTGATCGCCGCGAGCTCCGCAATGCCGTCCACGCGATCGGCTCTCGATCGTTCGCCACTCGCTGGGACGGGCCCGGAGCCCTCTGATGACGTGAACGGGCACGGGACGCTGATTTCCGAGATCTGATGACGCGTGCTCCCGCGTGAACCCGCCTGAGAGGGTCCAAGTCGCTAACGAACGACTAACTGATGATCAAAAGGCCGGTCCCGCGCTCTCAGGAACCGGCCTGTGACCTGGTATTTCCTGTCGGGACGGCGGGATTTGAACCCACGACCCCTTGACCCCCAGTCAAGTGCGCTGCCAAACTGCGCTACGTCCCGGTGCCCGTTGGAAGCGGGCCTGATTACTGTAGCGCAGTCCGTGGGGTCCTGCGTAACGAGATACGGGGCCGCGGGGCTCTGGTAGGCAGGCCTGATGGTGTCTTTGCGGATGGGGCTTGCCGGGGTGGTGTGCCTGGGGCTGGTGTGCGGGTGCGGTGCCGGGGGCGGTGGGGGAGGGGCTCGGTCGGTGAGTGAGAGTCCTGAGGCGTCGGTGCGGGGGTCGGAGAGGTCGCGGCCTGCTGTGCGGGTGCCGGACGGGGTGCGGGCGTCCTATGTGGTGTTCGATCGGGCGGCCGGGCGGGTGGTCGTGGAGCGGCGGCCGCGGCAGGTGTTCCGGTCGGCTTCGGTGGTGAAGATCTTGCTGGCGCTGGACTACCTGCAGGGGCGTGAGGTGTCGGCGGCCGATCGGAAGCTGCTGGGCGTGATGCTGCGGTCGAGTGACGACGGGGCCGCCACCGAGTTCTGGAGGCGGGGCGGGCAGCGGCGGGTGATCGAGCGGATGGTCCGGAGGGTGGGGCTGCGGGAGACGGCGCCGCCGCCCGCGGAGAAGCCCGGGTTCTGGGGGTACACGGCGCTCAGTGCGCGGGACGTGGTGCGGACGTACCGGTATCTCCTGGACGAGGCGCCCCAGGCGCAGCGGGAGTTCGTGCTGGAGCAGTTGCGGAAGTCGACGCCGTGCGGGACGGACGGGTTCGACCAGACGTTCGGGATTCCGCGGGCGGCGGAGAGGCCGTGGGCCGTGAAGCAGGGGTGGTCGGGGTTCGGGGACTCGCCGGCGGAGCCGTGCCGGCGGGGGCATCCGGTGGCGTGGCGTCCGGATCTCGGGATCGGGCGGCCGGTGCTGCATACGACGGGGGTGGTGGGGGAGCGGATCGTGGTGGTGCTGACGCTGCATCCTGCGGGCACGTCGTTCCGGACGGCGGCGGCGAAGATCACGGAGCTGACCGGGCAGCTGGTGTGATGTAGGTCACAGGAGTGGGAACGGTTGTCTCTGAGGACGGTCACCGGAAGCGGTCGATACGGGGCGTCAACGGAAAGCTCGGGCAAAGATCTGGGCTGTTTGCGAACTTTGGGGCGGATAGTTCGAGGGTGACGTATGTAGCTTTTTTCTCCCAGGCACCAGCGCCGAACGGGGGACAGGGTTGGCGGATGCGGAGGGCACCTGGACGCAACCCGGGGTGCACGTTGCGGATCTTGACGACCTGCGGGACGCCGCGCACGCCCGCGCGGTGCTGTCCGAGGCGCGGGTCGTGCTGGCCCGGCGGCTCGGGGTGCCGCCCGGCGAGGCCCTGCAGCATCTGATCTGGCTCGCGCGCGACCTGGACATGGAGCTCAGCGAGGCCGCGTCGCTGCTGGTCAAGGACGGGGGCGCCGGGCCCATGGGGGCCGTGGCCGCGGGACGGCGGGCGCCGCTAGCGGAGGGCGGGACGGCGGAGCGCCAGGCCGTGCTGTCGGAGGCGGAGGACGTCCTGCGCCGGGTGACGGCCGAGGACACCGCGGGCGACGCGGAGCTCCTCGCCGGGGTGCCGGACGACCCGGCGGCGAGGGCGGTGCTCGACGGGGCGCTCGACTCGTCCGCCCATCTGGTGCCGGTCAGGGGGCCGGACGGGAACGTGGCCGACTTCCTGTTCGCGGAGCTCAACGGCGTCGCGCAGGACATGTTCGGGCGGGGGCGGGAGGAGCTGACCGGGCGGCGGCTGCTGCAGACCGACCCCGGTGCGGTGCTGAGCGGGCTCTTCGACGACTACGTGGAGGTGCTGGAGGGCGGGACGTCCTTGGAACGTTCCTCGATCCGGTACTCGACCGCGCAGCGCGGGCTGTCCAGGTCGTCCAGGATGAGCGTGCGGTGCGTCGCCGTGCCGACCGGCGTGTGCGTGACCTGGCGTTACCACCACCGCGAGGACCGGGTCGCGCGGCGGCTTGACCGGGTCGAGCGGCTGGCCCTGATGGGGTTCGGCGAGTGGGACCTCGCCACGGGCGAGGCCGACTGGACGCCGCAGATGCTCGCCAACTACGGGCTCGGCCCCGACGAGGTGCCGCCGATGCCGCACGACCTGCCGAAGGTGGTGGCGGACGACGACCTCCCGCTGGTCGAGGAGGCCGTCCAGACGATGTTCTCGCGCCGGGAGCCGGTGGAGGCGGAGCACCGCGTGATCGGCCAGGACGGGACCCCGCGGCACCTGTGGGTGTTCGCCGAGCCGGTGCTGGGCGAGTCCGGGCTGCCGGTGTCGATCAACATCGTCTCGCAGGACATCACGCGGCGGCGCGGCGTGGAGCGGGCGCTGGCGGAGACCCGGCGGCAGATGCTGAAGCAGCAGGAGCGGATGGCGCAGGAGCGGCGGGTGGCGGTGACGCTGCGCCGCGCGATCCTGCCGGACGAGGACGAGGTGGAGCAGCTGCCGGGCCTGCGCACCGCGATCCGCGCCCTGGCGGCGGAGAGCACCGCCCGCATCGGCGGCGACTGGTTCGCGACCCGGGCCCTGCCGGACGGCCGGTCGATGTTCGCGATCGGCGACGCGGCAGGGCACGGCCTGCCCGCGGCGGCCGCGATGGCGCGCACCCGGAACGGGCTGCTGGGCCTGGCCTGCACGAGGGAGCCCGCCGGACGGCTGGTGGGCTGGCTGAACGAGCTGGTGAGCACCATGGACCCGCCGGCGACGGGCACCGCCGTCGTCGCCCAGTTCGATCCGCGCGGGCGCGTCCTGGAGTGGACGTGCGCGGGCCACCCGCCGCCGATCCTGATCAGGGACGGGCGGGCGGTGGCGATGGAGGCCGTCCGGGATCCGCTGCTCGGCGCGATGCCGGACTGGGAGTACATGACGATCACGACCCGGCTCAGCCCCGGCGACATGCTCTTCCTCTACACCGACGGCCTGGTGGAGCGCAGGGACGCCGACCTGGACGAGCGGATCGCCCGCCTTACCGGCATCCTGCGGGACTGCGCCACGCAGCCCGAGATGTTGCTCGACGACGTCCTGGCGCGGATGGAGCACGACCGGGCGGCGGACGACACCACGCTGTTCGCCCTGCACGTGGAGTGACCGGAACCGCCCTTGACCTGCGATCATCGCATTCTGTGACGTGCGTCTCACCTGTGCGGGCGCGGACGGCGGCCGCGGGACGGATTCGGCGGGCGGCGGACGGCGTCGTCCTGGGGTTCTTTACCATTTGCGCGGCGGCGGGTAAGGCCGCGCGGCAAAGGGCTGAGGGCCGGTCGCGGAAAGATCGGGAAGACGCCGCGCCCTGACGGTGTTGGTGGTTCCTTGAGAGGGCTTTGAGCAGGCACGACCGAGTTTGGTGCCTGATTTGCTTTCTTTGGGAAGGTTGGTACCTTCTATCCGAATCACGCAACGCGTCCCATGCGTTGCCTCCGGCCGTTCAGTTGCGGCCGAAGATCGCGGAGCGGAAGCCGCACGCGATGCGCGCCCAACGGCGGGCGCCGCCATTTCAAGATCAGTCAGTGAGAACAATCCGTAGCACCGCCCCCGCGGTGCGAGGCCGAGTCCGTCCCGGTCCACCCGACCGGAACGGAGCCGGGGACCCAGGTTCCAGGGGTGAATCGGCGCGTCCGAGAGCCGCGCCGTAGGGCTGCTTCCATGCCCGAATCCGTCAGCTAACCCGGTAGGCGTCATGGGAGATAGGAGATTCCCCGCATGACCGGTCGTTTCGATCGACTTTCCCTGCACACCCTCACGCCCGAGGACAAGGCCGTCGGCGTCGCCGTGGGCGCCGTCCTCGCCGGAGCCGTCGGGCTCGCGATCTTCAACCCGCTCACCGATGACCGCGCCGTGGCCGAGACCTCGGCCCAGGCGGCGGCGGTCGCCGAGAAGGGCGGCGTGTCCCACGGGTCCGCCAGGTCGGACAAGGCCCAGGCCGGGACCCTCTCGGCCGCCGAGGCCCGCGCGCAGGGCTTCAAGGTTCCCCCGCGCGCGGTCAAGCCCACCGAGGTGATCAAGCTCGCGGAGAAGCAGGTCGGCATCTCCGAGGGCAAGGGCGGCATGACCAAGTTCCACAAGTGGTACGTGTCGACCCCGCATGCCGCCGCGACCGCCGAGCGCGACGGCGGCTTCCCGGTGAAGGACTACAAGGGCGCCCAGTGGTGCAACATGTTCGTCTCGTGGCTCGGCGCCCAGACCGGCGTCAAGAACATGGGCTGGGACGCGTACACCGTCCAGCACGCCACGTGGTTCAAGAAGACCGACCGCTGGGGCAAGAAGCCCAAGCCCGGCGCGGTGGTGTTCTTCGACTGGAAGAACGGCTCGCGCGGCGACATCGGCGACATCGACCACGTCGGCCTCGTCGTCAAGGAGAACAAGAACGGCACCGTCAGCACCATCGAGGGCAACACGGACAACGCCGTGCAGAAGAAGACCCGCGACAAGTCGGAGATCGTCGGCTACGGCTACCCCGACTACGCGTCCTGACCCCTCGCGTCCTGACCTTTGCGCAAGGCGTGTCTGACCTGTTCACGCAAGGGGCCCTGGCCCTTCGCGCAAAGGGCGTTCCGCCGCTCCACCGGGGCGCGTGGATCGCGTGAGGTGAATGGCGTCATCCGAAGGCGTCCGGTTCCGGCCGGGCGCCTTCGGGTGTTGCGGGGGGATGTAACCCTTGTCTCCGCCGAAGGCGGGTAATGCCGAGCATTGACAGCCTTTGATCGCCCTTGGACCTCAACACGGCGTTCCTGGATAGGAATCCGTGCACGCGTCCGGGCGGGACCCGGGAAGCGCGGGAGGGAGGCCCGAGGCCCATGCGGGTGCGCCCGGACGTCAGCGTCGTCGTGATCGCCTACAACGACGCGCGGCGGCTGCCGAGGGCGGTCGCCTCCACGCTGGCGCAGTCGCTCGGCGGCGTCGAGACGGTGATCGTCGACGACGGGAGCACCGACGGGACGGGCGAGGCCGCCGACCGGCTCGCCGCCGCGCATCCGGGACGTGTCAGGGCCGTGCACCTGCCGTCGAACTCCGGGGGCTGCGGGCGGCCCCGCAACACCGGGATCGAGGCGTCCGCCGGCCGGTACGTGATGTTCCTCGACAGCGACGACCTGCTCGACCGGCACGCCTGCCTCAACCTGTTCGCCGCCGCCGAGGACGCGGGCGCCGACCTGGCGTCCGGGCTGTGCGAGCGGATCTTCCTGGACGTGCCCGCGGGCGCGAAGGAGCGCGTCCGCCCCTGGTTTCCGTGGCTCTACCGGCGAAGGGCCGTGTACGGGCCGCTGGAGGAGCATCCCGACCTCCTCTACGACACGCTGTCGACGAACAAGGCGTACCGGCGCGACTTCCTGGACGAGCACGGCCTGCGCTTCGTCGAGCGGCTCCACTACGAGGATCTGCTGTTCACCACGGAGGCGTACCTGGCCGCCGAGCGGACGGCGCTGATCCCGCACCGCGTCTACACCTGGCTGGTCCGGGAGCGGACGCCCGCGCCGTCGATCTCCAACCGGCGCGCCGAGCTGGCCAGCTTCGCCGACCGGCTGGAGATCCACCGCCGCATCGACATGCTGTTCGCGCTGCGCGGCGCCCACGGCCTGCGGCGCGCCAAGGACGTCAAGTTCGTCAACCACGATCTCGTCCTGCACCTGCGCGAACTGCGCGACCGCGAGCCGTCCTACCGGGCGCGCTTCCTCGACCTGGCGGCGGGTTACCTGGCCGAGCTCGACCCCCGGGCGTTCGAGGAGGCCCGTCCGCTGCCCGCGATCGCCGCGTACCTGATCCGCGAGGGCGATCACGCGGGCGCGCTGGCGGCCGCCGAGCAGTGCGGCTCCGCTCCGCGGCCCGAGCTTCGCGCGCCGCTCGTGGAGCGGGACGGGCGGGTCTTCTGGGGCACGGGCCGTCCGCGCGGGGCGCTCGCGCGCCGCATCCTGGACGTCACCGACGCCGGTTTCCATCTGCGGCCGCTCAGGGAGCTGCGTCCGGCGAACACGGTGACGCGGCTGGAGGTGCGGGGCGGGCGCGTCCGCATGGCCGGGTATGTGCTGAACCCGCTGGGACGGGTCCGCCCGGACGCGGAACTGTCCGGGACACTGGAGTTCACCGACCGGCGGCACCCCGCCCGGAAGGGACGGGTGCGGGCGGTCGTCCGGCACGAGGGCGACCGGCTCGGCTGGCGGGCCGAGTTCGATCCTCGGGCACGCATCCGGCCGGTTGGGTTCGTCGACCCGGTCTGGGACGTGCGCCTCCGCGTCCGGGTGGACGGCGAGGACGTCGTCACCCGGCCCGGCGAGGGCCCCGGGTCGCCGCCGCTGGACGGTGTCGAGCTGCCCGTCCGGCCCCGGCTGACGCGGCTCGCCGCCGACCGGCTCCGCTCGTACGCCACCGCCGGCGGACATCTGGCGTTCGCCCTGGAGACGGGTTCGCCGTGGGCAAAGCTCGCGGCGGCCGTCGCGCGCCGCGCCGCCCGGTCCCGGGCGGGACGGCTGGCGCGACGGGTCATCGGGCGGCGGGCGCGGCGGGCACGGCGGGCGGAGACGGCCGTCCGCCGCACGCTGACGTCCCGCAAGACCAAGATCGCCGTGTTCAACCGGGTGCTGAGCCGCCTGCCCGTCCGGCCGGGCCTGGCGGTCTTCGAGAGCCACCTGGGCCGGCAGTACTCGGACAACCCGAAGTACATCTACCGGGAGCTGCGCCGGTCGGGGCGGCCGGTGCAGGCCGTGTGGTCGTACGCGTCGTCCCCGAAGGGCTTCCCGCGGGACGCCAGGCTGGTGCGGCGCGGATCATGGGCGTACTTCCTGGCGCTCGCGCGGGCGCGGTACTGGGTCGACGACCAAGGATTCCCGGACGGCCTCCGCAAACGCCCCGAGACCACCTACATCCAGACCTGGCACGGGTCGGCGTTCAAGCTGATCGGCCTGGACCAGCCGCGGGTCAAGCGCGGCCCCGCCGCCGAGAAGGCCCGGCTGCGCCGCAGGGTGGAGCGGTTCGACTGCTTCCTCGTCCGGTCCGGGCACGACGTGGAGACGCTGTGCGCCGGGCTCGGCGTGCGCGCGGAGCTGCTCCCGGCCGGGTATCCGCGCAACGATCCCCTGGTCAACGGCGTGGACGGCGATCCGGAGCTCGCCGCCGAGGTCGCCCGCCTCCGCCGCTCGCTCGGCCTGGACGCGGACGGCGGCCGCCGCGCCGTGCTGTACGCGCCGACGTTCGCGACCGGGCCGAGCGGGCGCCCGGGCAATTCCGGGGGGCGGTCCCCCCGCAGGGACCGGGTGCGGCCGCTGGAGCCGCCCGTCCGCCCCGAGGTGTTCGCGCGGGAGCTGGGGGAGGAGTTCGTGCTCCTCGTCCGGCCGCACTACCTGGGCCGCGCCGACCTCCCGCCGGGCGCCCGCGCGGTCATGCGGGACGTCGGCGACGTGCCCGACGCCGTCCCGCTGCTGCTGCTCGCGGACGCGCTGATCACCGACCACTCCTCGATCATGTTCGACTTCGCGCTGCTCGACCGGCCGATCGTCCTGCACCTCCCGGACGGCCGCGACCGCGCCGCCGGCTACTTCGACCTCGAACGGCACGCCCCGGGCCCGATCACCCGCACCGAGGACGAGCTCGTCGCCGCGCTCGCCGACCTGGACGCCGCGGACGCCGTCCACGCCCCCCGCCGCCGCGCGTTCGCCGGACGGTTCGGCGAGCACGACCGCGGCACCGCCGCCCGCACGGTGGTGGACCGCTGTTTCCCGGCCGCCGGGCCGCGCCGAAGGGGGGACCGCCATGGCCGCACCGCGTGACGTCTTCATCGTGTGCAACAACGTCGACGACCTGGGCGGGCTGCAACGGTGGGCGCACCACCTGGCGCGGCTGCTCGCCGGGCGCGGCGACCGCGTCACACTCGTCGGGATCACGCGCGGGACGCGGCCGTTCCACCACGGCCGGGACGGCTCGTACGCCGTGGAGGTGCTGCACAGGGACTGGCGGCCGCCGGCGATGGCCTGGCGCCCGGCGACGCCGCGGCAGCGCCTGGACGCCGTCGCCCGCGGCCGCGACCTGTGGCGGCGGGCGGTCCAGCGGCGCGGCGCCGCCCGTCTCTCGGAGCTGTTCGCGGGCGCCCGGCCGGGCGCGGTCGTGATCGCGGCGCAGGTGTGGGCGATGGAGTGGGTCCGGCTGGCCGACACGTCCGGGCTGCGGGTCGTGGGCATGAGCCACGAGTCGTACGCGGCGACCCGCGCGTCGTCGCGGTACCGGCGGGTCAGGGAGCACTACGCGGACGCCGACCGGATGCTCGCGCTGACCGCCGAGGACGCCGACGCCTGGGCCAGGGGCGGCATGACCAACGTCGACCACATCCCGAACGCGCTGCACGTCACGCCGGACGTCCATCCGACGCTCGACCTGCCGGTCGTGGCGTGCGTCGGCCGCCTCTCCTACGAGAAGGGCGTGGACCTGCTGCTGGAGGCGTGGGAGCGGGTCTCGGCGCGCCGTCCGGGCTGGCGGCTGCACGTCTACGGCAGCGGTCCGGACGATGAGCGGCTGCGGGCGCGGGCGGACGCGGCCGGGCTGTCCGGCTCGGTGGAGTTCAGGGGCGTGGTCGCGGACGTGGAGGAGGCGCTGGTCGAGGTGTCGATCTTTGCGCTGCCGTCGCGGGCGGAGGGCTTTCCGATGTCGGTGCTGGAGGCGATGGCGTACGGGCTCCCGACGGTCGCGTTCGACTGCGCGCCGGGCGTCCGGGCCCTCCTCGGGGCCGGGCACGGCGGCGGCGTCCTGGTCGAGCCGGGCGACACGGCCACGTTCGCCCAGGAGCTGGAACGCCTCATCGACGACCCGGACCTGCGCCGCGTCCTCGGCGGCGAGGCCCGCGCCTCGGTGCTGAGGTTCCACCCGGACGCGGTGCTCGCCCGCTGGGACCGCCTCTTCGACCTGCTCCACCGCGACCTGCCGCGCGACACGGCGGACGAGCCCGTGAAGGACGAGAAGGAGCCCGCCATGGAGAGTGATTCTTTCTAACAAGTGTTTGGTAGAGTTCGTGGCGTGAACGAGAACGAGTCCCCGGCGGACCGGGCGTTCCGCGCCGAGGTCCGCGACTGGCTCCGCGCCGGCCTGGCGGGCGGGTTCGCGCACGTCCGCGGGCTCGGCGGGCCGGGCCGCGAGCACGAGGCGTTCGAGGAGCGGCTCGCCTGGGAGCGGCACATGGCCGCCGCCGGCTGGACGTGCGTCGGCTGGCCCGAGGAGCACGGCGGGCGCGGCGCCACCGTCCGGCAGCAGGTGATCTTCAACGAGGAGTACGCGCTCGCGGACGGCCCGGCCCGGGTCGGCCACATCGGCGAGCACCTGCTCGGCCCGACGATCATCGCGTTCGGCACGGACGAGCAGCGCGCCCGCTTCCTCCCGCCGATCGTCGCCGTCGAGGAACTCTGGTGCCAGGGCTATTCGGAGCCGGACGCCGGATCCGACCTGGCCAACGTCCAGACCCGCGCCGAACTCGACGGCGGGCAGTGGGTGATCAATGGCCAGAAGGTCTGGACGTCGCTGGCCCTCGAAGCGGACTGGTGCTTCGCCGTCTGCCGCACCGAGCCGGGCTCGTCCCGCCACCGCGGCCTGTCGTACCTGCTCGTCCCGATGCGGCAGGACGGCGTCGACGTCCGGCCGATCGTCCAGCTCACGGGCACGTCCGAGTTCAACGAGGTCTTCTTCGACGGCGCCCGCACGGACGCGGGCAACGTCGTCGGCGCGCCCGGCGACGGCTGGAAGATCGCGATGGCCACGCTCGGGTTCGAGCGCGGCGTCGCGACGCTCGGCCAGCAGGTCGGCTTCCGGCGCGAGTTCGACCGCGTCGCCGACCTTGCCCGGCGTACCGGCGCGATCGGCGATCCCCTGCTGCGCGACCGGCTGACCAGGGCGTACATGGGGCTGGAGATCATGCGGCTGAACGCGGTGCGGACGATGGCGGGTGTCGCCGCCGGGGCGCCCGGGCCCGAGTCGTCCATTTCCAAGCTCGTCTGGGGCACCTGGCACCGGGAGCTGGGCGAGCTCGCCATGGACATCCTCGGCGCCGCGGGCCTCGTCGCCGGCGGCGAGCCGTACGACCTGGACGACTGGCAGCGGCTCTTCCTGTTCTCCCGCGCCGACACGATCTACGCCGGGTCCAACGAGATCCAGCGGAACATCATCGCCGAGCGCGTGCTCGGGCTGCCCCGTGAACCGGTCGCGAGTGAGGAGGCACGCGGATGACCCCGCCGGACTACGTCCCCGGGCACGGCCTGCTCAAGGACCGCGCCGTCGTGATCACCGCGGCGGCCGGGGCCGGGATCGGCGGCGCCACCGCCCGCCGCTGCCTGGACGAGGGCGCCCGCGTCCTGATCTCCGACGCCCACGAGCGGCGTCTCGCGGCGTCCGCCTGGGAACTCGCGGAGGAGTTCGGCGCCGACCGCGTCGCCTCGCTGCCCTGCGACGTCACGGACGAGGCGCAGGTCCAGGCCCTCTACGCCCGCGCCGCCGAGCGCTTCGGACGCGTCGACGTCGCCGTCAACAACGCCGGACTCGGCGGGACGGCCGCCCTCGCCGACATGACCGACGACCAGTGGGGACGCGTCCTCGACATCACCCTCACCGGCACCATGCGCTGCACCCGCGCCGCCCTCCGCGTCATGCGCGAGCAGGGTTCCGGCGCCATCGTCAACAACGCGTCGGTGATCGGCTGGCGGGCGCAGCAAGGGCAGTCGCACTACGCCGCCGCCAAGGCCGGGGTGATGGCCCTCACCCGCTGCGCGGCGCTGGAGGCCGCCGAGTACGGCGTCCGGATCAACGCCGTGTCGCCGTCCCTGGCCATGCACCCGCACCTCGTCAAGGTGACCTCCGAAGACCTCCTGGACGAGCTGACGCGCCGCGAGGCGTTCGGCCGACATGCGGAACCATGGGAGGTGGCCAACGTCATCGTCTTCCTGGCCGGCGACTACTCCTCGTACATGACGGGCGAGGTCGTCTCCGTCTCCTCACAACACCCGTAGGGAACCCAACGATGAGTCCACGACGGCGCGACGCCGAGGGCACCGCCGCCGCACGCGCGGAACGGCGGGCCGAGCTGCTCGCCACGGCCGCCGAGGTGTTCGCCTCCCAGGGCTACTCCGCCACCACCATCCGGAAGGTGGCCGACGCCGCCGGGATCCTCGGCGGCAGCCTCTACTACCACTTCGACTCCAAGGAGGCGATGGCCGACGAGATCCTGTCGACCTTCCTGGACGAGATGTGGGCCGCCTACGACCGCGTCCTGGAGTCGGGGCTCAGCGCCCGCGACACGCTCGAAGGGATCGTCGTCGAGTCGTTCCGGACGATCGACCGGCACCGTCCGGCCGTCGTCCTCTACCAGAACGAGTCCAAGCATCTCGCGACCAGCGAGCGGTTCCGCTACCTGCACGACTCCCGGCGCCGGTTCGAGGAGCTGTGGATGTCGCTGCTGCGCCGGGGCGTGGCGGAGGGCGCGTTCCGCGGCGACCTCGACCCGGACCTCGTCTACCGGTACATCCGCGACACCGTCTGGGTCGCCGCGAACTGGTACAGGCGCGGCGGGCGGCTGTCCGCCGACGACATCGCCAAGCAGTACCTCGCCATGTTCCTCGAAGGCATCCAGGCGAGCGACCGGCAGAGCTAGGCCCCGTACGAAGGAGACACCCCATGGCCGAGGCGTACATCGTCGACGCGGTCCGCGCGCCCGTCGGGCGGCGTGGCGGCGGCCTGTCCGGCGTGCACCCCGCCGACCTCGGCGCGCACGTCCTGACCGCGCTGATGGACCGCACGAAGATCGACCCGGCGGCCGTCGAGGACGTCGTGTTCGGCTGCGTCGACGCCGTCGGCCCGCAGGCCGGGAACATCGCCCGCACCTGCTGGCTCGCCGCCGGGCTGCCCGAGGAGGTGCCGGGCGTCACCGTCGACCGGCAGTGCGGGTCGTCGCAGCAGGCGGTGCACTTCGCCGCGCAGGCCGTGCTGTCCGGGACGTCCGACCTGGTCGTGGCGGGCGGCGTGCAGAACATGTCGCAGATCCCGATCGCGTTCGCGATGACCGCCGCCGAGCCGCTCGGCTTCACGCGGGGCCCCTTCGCCGATTCCGCGGGCTGGACGCGCCGCTACGGCGACGCCGAGGTCACCCAGTTCAACGGCGCCGAGATGATCGCCCGCGACTGGGACATCTCCCGGGAGGAGATGGAGGCGTTCGCCTACGAGTCGCACCGGCGGGCGATCCGCGCGATCGACGGCGGCCGGTTCGAGCGGGAGATCGTCCCGTACGAGGGCGTCACCGCCGACGAGGGCCCGCGCCGTGACACGTCGCTGGAGAAGATGGCGGCGCTGCGGACCCTCGTCGAGGACGGCCGCCTCACGGCCGCGCTCTCGTCCCAGCTCTCCGACGGCGCCGCCGCGCTCCTGATCGCCTCCGAGCGGGCCGTCGAGGACCACGGCCTCACGCCGCGCGCCCGCGTCCACCACGTCTCAGCGCGCGGCGAGGACCCCATCCGCATGCTGTCCGCGCCGATCCCCGCCACCGCGTACGCGTTCAAGAAGACCGGCCTGACCATGGACGACATCGACACCGTGGAGATCAACGAGGCGTTCGCGTCCGTCGTGCTCGCCTGGCTGAAGGAGACCGGCGCCGACCCGGCGAAGGTCAACCCCAACGGCGGCGCCATCGCCCTCGGCCACCCCCTCGGCGCCACCGGCGCCCGCCTCATGACGACCCTCCTGCACGAACTGGAGCGCACCGGCGGCCGCTACGGCCTCCAGACCATGTGCGAAGGCGGCGGCCAGGCCAACACCACCATCCTCGAACGCCTCTGACCGAGCAGGTCCCCCGTCAGGCGGCGGCGGTCGGGGTGTCGCGGCGTTCCGTTCGTATCTGGAGGACGTAGCGCTTGATCTCGTCGGCGATCTCCTCGGTGCCCCAGCCGAGGTGCGGGGCGAGGAGGCGGGCGACGTGGGAGGCGGCGGCGACCCCGCCGTCGCGCTGCTCGATCGAGGCGCGCAGGCGGCGGGCCAGGACGTCCTCCAGGTGCAGGGCGCCCTCATGGGTCGCCGCGTAGACGGCCTCGGCGCACAGGTAGTCCTCGGCGCCGGGGACGGGGCCGCCGAGCGCCGGGTCGTCCGCGACCAGGCCCAGGACCTCGCGGGCGCACGAGCCGTAGCGGCGCAGGAGGTGCTCGACGCGGGCGACGTGCAGGCCCGACTCGGCGGCGAGGCGGCGCCGCTCGTTCCACAGCACCTCGAACCCGACCGCGCCGAGGATCGGCAGCCTGCCCGTGACGGAGCCGGGGACGGCGTCGTCCAGGCCCTCGGCGACGACGTCGACGGCGTCCCGCGCCATCACCCGGTACGTGGTGAACTTCCCGCCGGTCACGACGACGAGGCCCGGCACCGGCTCGGCGGCGGTGTGCTCGCGGGACAGGCGGGTCGTGTCGTCCGGTTCGCCGGACAGCAGGGGCCGGAGGCCCGCGTAGACGCCCTGGATGTCGTCGTGGGTGAGCGGGGTCCGCAGGACGGCGTTCGCCTGGTCGAGGAGGTAGCCGATGTCGGTGTGGTCGGCCACGGGATCGTCCGGGCCGTCGTCGTGGGGGGTGTCGGTGGTGCCGACGAGCCAGTGCCGTCCCCAGGGGATGATGAACAGCACGCTCTTGGACGTCCGCGTGATCAGCCCCGTGTCCATCGGGATCCGGTCGCGCGGCACCACCAGATGGACGCCCTTGGACGCCCGGACGGCGAACGACGACCGGGAGCCCGTCATCGCTTGGGCGCCGTCCGTCCAGACGCCGGTCGCGCAGACGACGCGCCGTGCGCGGACGGCGATCTCCCGGCCGCCCTCCAGATCGAGGACGTGCGCGCCGGTCACGCGCTCGCCCTCGCGCAGGAACCCGGTCGCCTCGGCGCGGGTGACGACCTTCGCGCCGTACTGGGCGGCGGTCCTGGCGACCATCATCGTGTAGCGGGCGTCGTCGACCTGCGCGTCGTAGTACTGGATCGCGCCGACCAGCGCGTCCGAGCGGAGGGCGGGCGCCTCGCGGAGGGCGCCGCGCCGGGTCAGCTGCCGGTGCCGGGGGAGCGCGCGGGAGCCGCCCAGCGTGTCGTACAGCGTGACGCCCGCGCTGACGTAGGCCCGCTCCCACACGCGGTTGCGCAGCGGATACAGGAACTGGACGGGACGCACCAGATGCGGCGCGAGCCGGTGCAGCAGCAGCCCGCGCTCCCGCAGCGCCTCCCGGACGAGCCCGAAGTCGCGCCGTTCGAGGTAGCGCAGCCCGCCGTGGATCAGCTTGCTGGAGCGGCCCGACGTCCCGGCCGCCCAGTCCCGCGCCTCCACGAGCGCGACGGACAGGCCGCGGGAGACGGCGTCGAGGGCCGTGCCGGCGCCGACGATGCCGCCGCCGACGACCAGGACGTCGAACTCCGTGTCCGCGAGGCCGCGCAGGGCGTCCTCCCGATAGCGCGGTCCGAGGGCTACGGATGTCACTGCACGCTCCCGATGAGTGATCAGATCGAGTGTCATCCGGCCGGGTTGCGGCGAGCCGTCGCCCGGAGGACGTCCCGGACAACAACGCGCCGCGCCCCAGCGAAACCGCCGTCAGCCGATGTCGACCCAGTCGAGCGTCCGGGTGACGGCCTTCTTCCAGCCGGTGTAGCCGTGGTGGCGTTGGTCGTCGTCCCAGGTGGGTTCCCAGCGGCGGTCTTCGTTCCAATTCCTGCGGAGTTCTTGGGTGGTGGTCCAGAAGCCGACGGCGAGGCCGGCGGCGTAGGCGGCGCCCAGGGCGGTGGTTTCGGCGACGACGGGGCGGGAGACGGGGACGCCGAGGATGTCGGCTTGCAGTTGCATGCACAGTTCGTTGGCGGTGACGCCGCCGTCGACTTTGAGGACGTCCAGGGCGACGCCGGAATCTTCGCGCATGGCTTCGACGACGTCGCGGGATTGGTAGCAGATGGCTTCCAGGGTGGCGCGGGCGAGGTGGGCGTTGGTGTTGTAGCGGGACAGCCCGACGATGGCGCCGCGTGCGTCGGCGCGCCAGTAGGGGGCGAACAGGCCGGAGAAGGCGGGCACGAAGTAGACGCCGCCGTTGTCGTCGACCTGCCGGGCCAGGGCTTCGCTTTGCGCGGCGCCGGAGATGATGCCGAGCTGGTCGCGCAGCCATTGCACGGCCGACCCGGTCACCGCGATCGACCCCTCCAACGCGTACACAGGCTTTTCCTGGCCGAACTGGTAGCACACCGTCGTCAGAAGGCCCTGCGAGGACCTGACCAGTTCCTCACCGGTGTTGAGCAGCAGGAAGTTGCCGGTGCCGTAGGTGTTCTTGGCCTCGCCGGGCGCGAAGCACACCTGCCCCACCGTCGCCGCCTGCTGGTCACCCAGGATGCCGGTCAGCGGGACCTCGCCGCCGAGTGGGCCGTCCGCGCGGGTCACGCCGTAGGGTTCGGGGGCGGAGGACGGTTTGATCTGCGGCAGCATCTGGCGGGGGATGCCGAAGAACGACAGGAGTTCGTCGTCCCAGGTGAGGGTCTCCAGGTCCATCAGCATGGTGCGGCTGGCGTTGGTGGGGTCGGTGACGTGGACGCCGCCGTCCGTCCCGCCGGTGAGGTTCCACAGGATCCAGCTGTCGGTCGTGCCGAAAATGGCGTCGCCGTTCTCGGCGGCCGCGCGGACGCCGTCGACGTTCTCCAGAATCCACTGGATCTTGCCGCCGGAGAAGTACGTGGCCGGGGGGAGACCGGCCTTGCGGCGGATCACGTCGCCCTTGCCGTCGCGTTCCAGGGCGGAGGCGATGCGGTCGGTGCGGGTGTCCTGCCAGACGATCGCGTTGTAGTACGGGCGCCCGGTCCGGCGGTTCCACACCACCGTCGTCTCACGCTGGTTGGTGATCCCGAGCGCCGCGAGGTCGGTGTGGCTCAGATTCGCCGTGTGAAGCGTCGTCTGGACGACGGCGCGGGTGCGTTCCCAGATCTCGGTGGGGTTGTGCTCGACCCATCCGGCCTGGGGCAGGATCTGTTCGTGTTCGAGCTGGTGGCGGGCGACCTCGTTGCCGCCGTGGTCGAAGATCATGAATCGGGTGCTGGTGGTGCCCTGGTCGAGCGCTCCGACGAAGTCGGCCATGGGCTCCCCCTTTCTGCGGACGGGGACGGGACGGCTCACGTCTTCTCGTACTCGGGTTCGGCTTTCGTCGGCGGATCCGCGGAGGTCGCGTCCTCGGCGGGCAGGAACCGTCCGATGAGGAGCTTGTAGAGTCCGGCGCCGAGCACGCCGCCGATGAACGGGCCGACGATCGGCACCCAGAAGTACAGGTCGCCGTGCTGGTCGCGCCAGGCGTCCGTCCCGTAGCCGGTGAGGAACTGGGCGAGCCGGGGGCCGAAGTCGCGGGCCGGGTTGATCGCATATCCGGCGGCGGAGCCGAACGCCATCCCGATCGCCACCACCACGAGGCCGATCAGGAACGGGGCCAGGTTCGCCAGCGGCGGCCTGTTCCGCGCGTCGGTCAGAACCTTGATCAGGAAGAGCAGGATGGCGGTGCCGATCACCTGGTCGCGGAACGCGCCCCAGGTGCCGACCGGGAGGCTGCCGTTGCCCGGCAGCGTCGAGAAGACGCCCTGCGACTTGATCGTCAGGCCGGGGTCGAACTTCTGCAGGATCTCGCTGTAGTTCCACCGGACGATCAGCGCCGCGACGAACGCGCCTGCGGTCTGCGCGGCGATGTACGGCACCGTCTTGCGCCAGGCGAACTCCTTGAACACGGCGAGCGCGATGGTCACGGCCGGGTTGAGGTGCGCGCCGCTGATCCGTGCGGCGACGTACACGCCGAGCGTCACGCCGAGCCCCCAGGCCCAGGCGATGCTGTCGTGGCCGCCGAGGCTCTGCGGATCGCCCAGGCCGCTGCCCGCGACCGCCTGGGCGACGACGCCGACGCCGAACAGGATGAGGATCATGGTGCCGGCGAACTCGGCTGCGAGCTCGCCGGCGAGCGCGGGGATTCTGGGTCGTTCCGCCATGGGCTCTCCTCGTGACGCTGGGGCTGGACGCGGGCCCGCGAGGGTTGGCCAGACGGTAGGCCCGGACGGAACGGTCGACAACGGGAGCCTGCCGACAATGTCGAACACTTTCGCCGCGGCCCGGCGGCGGTTACCCTCCAGTACGTGCACCAGATCACAGAATCCGGGCAGTTCGGGGCATGGGAGACGGTGATGGCGACGAGTGCCGACATTGTCGGCACCCCGCCCACGGAACTAGCATCGGATTCGTGCCCGGACCTGTGCAATCGATCGAGCGCGCCGCCGCGATCCTGCGCCTGCTCGCCGCGAGCTCGGGCCGCCTCGGCGCCGGCGAGATCGCCGCGTCCCTCGGCCTCGCCCGGGGCACCGCGCACGGCATCCTGCGCACGCTGGAGCGCGTCGGGTTCGTCGAGCAGGACGGCGGCAGCGGCAAGTACCAGCTCGGCGCCGCGCTGCTGCACCTCGGCACCAGCTACCTGGACGTCAACGAGCTGCGGTCCCGCGCCATCAACTGGGCCGACGCCCTCGCCTCGCGCAGCGGCGAGGCCGTCCGCATCGGGACGCTCCTGGACGGCAAGGTCCTGGTCGTCCACCACGTGTTCCGTCCGGACGACACGCTCCAGGCCATGGACGTCGGCTCCCTGCTCCCGCTGCACGCCACGGCGCTCGGCAAGGCGCTGCTCGCCCACGACGCGAACGCCGCCGCGTCGATCCGCGACACCGTCCTGGAGTCCTACTGCCGGCGCACGATCACCGACCCGCGCCACCTCGCACGGGCCGCCACCCGGGTGCGGGAGAGCGGGTGGGCGGCCGAGATCGAGGAGCTGTCCATCGGGGAGGCCGGGGTCGCCGCGCCGATCCGCGGGTACGGCGGGCTGGTCGTCGGGGCCATCGGGATCTCCGGCGCGGTCGAGCGGGTGTGCGACGCGCGGCGCGTCCCGGAGCCGAGGCTCGTCGCGTTCGTGCGGGACGCGGCCCGCGCGGTGTCCCGGGACCTCGGCGGCTCGCGCTGGTGACACCGCCGCCGCACGTCCGGGGGACCGGTCGTGACCGAGCGCTTCGTGATGTCGATCGACCAGGGCACCACCTCGACGCGCTGCATCCTGTTCGACCACGCGGGACGCCTGGTGTCGGTCGCGCAGCGCGAGCACCGGCAGCACTTCCCGAAGCCCGGCTGGGTCGAGCACGACCCGATGGAGATCTGGCGCAACCTCGAACGCATCGCCCCCGAGGCGCTCGCCCAGGCGGGAGTCACGACGGACCAGATCGCGGCTCTCGGGATCGCGAACCAGCGTGAGACGACCGTCCTGTGGGACCGGCTGACCGGCGTCCCGATCGGCCGCGCCATCGTCTGGCAGGACATGCGGACCGGCGCGATCGTCGACGAGCTCGCCCGCGCCCCGGGCGCCGCGATGGTCGCCGAGCGCAGCGGGCTCCCGCTCGCCACCTACTTCTCCGCGCCGCGCGTCCGCTGGCTGCTCGACCACACGCCCGGCCTGCGCGAACGCGCCGAACGCGGCGAGGTGCTGTTCGGCACCATGGAGAGCTGGCTGATCTGGAACCTCAGCGGTGGCGTCGACGGCGGCGTCCACGTCACCGACGTCACCAACGCCGGACGCACCCTGATGATGGACCTGCACACCCTGACCTGGGACGACGGCCTCCTCGACTTCTTCGGCGTGCCGCGCGCGATGCTGCCGGAGATCAGGTCGTCCACCGAGACCTACGGGACGGCCCGCCGCGTGTTCCCCGGAGTGGTCATCGGCGCGGCGCTCGGCGACCAGCAGGCCGCGCTGTTCGGGCAGACGTGCTTCTCCCCGGGCGAGACCAAGTGCACCTACGGGACGGGCGCGTTCCTGCTGATGAACACCGGCACGACGCCGATCAAGTCCGACAACGGGCTGCTCACCACGGTCGGCTACAAGATCGGCGACGAGCCCGCCGTGTACGCGCTTGAGGGCTCCATCGCGATCACCGGCGCGCTCGTCCAGTGGTTCCGGGACGGCCTCGGCCTGATCACCACCGCGCCGGAGATCGAGACCCTCGCCCGCTCGGTCGACGACAACGGCGGCTGCTACATCGTCCCGGCGTTCTCCGGCCTGTTCGCACCGCACTGGCGCAGTGAGGCGCGCGGGATCATCGTCGGGCTCACGTCCTACATCACCCGGGGGCATCTCGCGCGGGCCGTGCTGGAGGCGACCGCCTGGCAGACCCGCGAGGTCGTGGACGCGATGAACGCCGACTCCGGGCTCGGCCTGAAGGAACTGAAGGCGGACGGCGGCATGACGTCCGACAACCTGGTCATGCAGATGGTCGCCGACATGCTGAACGTGCCGGTGGAACGTCCCATGGTGGTGGAGACGGTGTCGCTCGGCGCCGCCTACGCCGCCGGGCTCGCGGTCGGCTACTGGGCGGGGCTCGAAGGGCTGCGGCGCAACTGGCACCGCGCGGCCCGGTGGGTCCCGGCGATGGAGCCCGGACGGCGCGCCGCCGAATACGACAACTGGAAGCGCGCCGTGGAGCGCACCTTCGACTGGATCCGTCCCGACGGTGACCCCGCCGCGCGGCCCTAGATCCGGTTCCGTTCGATGAGCTGCTTGACGATCACGTTGCGCTGGATCTCGTTCGTCCCCTCGCCGACGATCATGAGCGGGGCGTCGCGGAAGTAGCGCTCGACGTCGAACTCGGTGGAGTATCCGGCCGCGCCGTGGATGCGGACGGCGTTGAGCGCGATCTGCATGGCCGCCTCGGATGCGTACAGCTTCGCCATGCCCGCCTCCATGTCGCAGCGCTCGCCCGCGTCGAGGCGTCCGGCGGCGTCCAGGGTGAGCAGGCGCGCCGCGCGCAGCTGCGTCGCCATGTCGGCCAGGTAGTTGCCGATGGACTGGTGCCGCCAGATCGGTTTCCCGAACGCCTCACGCTCCTGGGCGTAACGCAGGGAGTCTTCCAGGGCGGCCCGTCCGACGCCCAGCGCGCGCGCCGCGACCTGGATGCGGCCCACTTCGAGACCCCGCATCATCTGCGCGAAACCGTGTCCCTCTTCGCCGCCGAGCACCGCGTCCAGGGGCGCCTCGTAGCCGTCGAACGCCAGCTCGCAGCTCTCCACGCCCTTGTAGCCGAGCTTGGGCAGGTCGCGGGAGACGGTCAGTCCGGGGCCCTGCTCGACCAGCAGGATGCTGATGCCGCGGTGGCGCGGCCTCGCGTCCGGGTCGGTCTTGCACATCAGCGCGATCAGGCCGGACCGGCGCGCGTTGGTGATCCACATCTTGGCGCCGTCGACCACGTACCGGTCGCCGCGGCGCCGCGCGACCGTGCTCATGGCCTGCAGGTCGGAGCCGCCGGACGGCTCCGTCAGCGCCATCGTGGCGCGCAGCTCGCCGGTGGCCATCCGCGGCAGGTAGCGGGCCTTCTGCCGCTCGGTGCCGAACACGGCCAGCAGATGCGAGACGACCGTGTGCCCGCCGAACGCCCCGGCGAGCGTCATCCAGCCGCGCGCCAGCTCCTCGGTGACGAGCGCGTAGCACGCCTTGGACACGCTGACGTCCCCGTACGGCTCGGGCACGGCGAGCCCGAAGACGCCCAGCTCCTTCATGCGGTCGATGAGGGAGGCGGGATATTCGCCCGCGTGCTCCAGCTCCCGCGCGACGGGGCGGACCTCCTTGTCGACGAAGCCCGCGACCACCTCGACGATGGCCCGCTCCTCGCCGCTCAGCTCGAACACGGCCACCGGTCTCCCTTCCCGCGTCGGTATTTCATATATTTGATTTCCGTGAATCGGTGCTTGTCAACGGCTGGCGGTGATGACGGTGACTCCCTCCGGGACCTCCTCCCGGACTTCTTCCGGTGACCGGTTGCTCGGCAGGCGGCGCCAGCTGAGCGACGAGGTGGCCGCCCACGTCCGCGATCTCATCATGTCCGGGCAGGTCAGGAGCGGTGAGTTCCTCCGCCTTGAGCGGATCGCCGAGGACCTCGGGATCAGCGTCACGCCCGTCCGGGAGGCGCTGCTGTCGCTGCGCGGGGAGGGATTCGTCACACTGGAGCCGCGCCGCGGGTTCATGCCCGCGCCGCTGACCAGGGACGACGTCCACGACCTGTTCGAGGCGCAGGCGTACTTCGCCGGCGAACTGGCCGCCCGCGCCGCCGACAAGATCACCGAGGCCGAGCTGGCGGCGCTCGACCGGACGCAGGTGCGGCTGGAGGAGGCGTCCAGGGCCGGGGACTCCGAGGCCATCGAGCGCGCCAACCACGAGTTCCACCGGGTGATCAACCTGTGCGCGGGGTCCCCGAAGACGGCCTGGCTGCTGCGGCTCGTCGTGCGGTACGCGCCGCGCCGCTTCTACTCCAGCATCCACGGCTGGAGCCAGGCGTCGGTCGACGATCACCACCTCGTCCTCGCCGCGCTGCGGGCCGGGGACGCGGCCGCCGCCCGGCAGGCGATGCGCGCCCACATCCGGCACGCGGGCACGCTGCTGGTCGTGCACCTGGAGGCGCGGGGCTTCTGGGACGCGCCCTGAACCACCCGATATCGTATAAAAAATTCCGAGGAGGGGTCGATGGCTGACCCGCAGGCGCCGGACCGCGACGTGGTCACGGCGACGGACCATGGCGCGGCACGCGTGATCACGCTCGACCGGCCCGAGGCGCGCAACGCGATCGACCTCCCCACCCGGCGGCGGCTCGCGGCGGAACTGCGACGCGCCGCCGGCGACCCGGGCGTCCGGGCGATCGTCCTGACCGGCGCGGGCGGGACGTTCTCGGCGGGCGGCGACGTCCGCTCGATGGAGGGCGCGGGCCCGGACGAGGTCAAGGCCCGGCTCGCGCCCCTGCACGAGGCCGTCCAGACCATCGCGACCTGCGCGACGCCCGTGATCGCGGCCGTGGAGGGCGCCGCCGCCGGGCTCGGCGTCTCCCTCGCCGCCGTCTGCGACCACGTGGTCGCCGCGGAGGACGCCCGTTTCGTCGCCGGGTTCGGCAAGGTCGGCCTCGTTCCGGACGGCGGCCTGCTCTGGACGCTGCCCCGGCGCGTCGGGATGGGCCGCGCCAAGGAGATGCTCGTCTTCGGCCGGACGGTCCCCGCGCCCCGCGCCTACGAGATCGGGCTCGCCGACTCGCTCGTCCCGTCCGGCACGGCCCTGGAGGCCGCGCTGGAGCTCGCCGGGGAGGCCGCCGTCCTCGCCCCGCTCTCGGTCGCCGCCGCGAAGCGCCTGCTCGCGCGGCCCGGCGACGACCTGGGACGGCTGCTGGAGGCCGAGGGCGAGGCGCAGGCCGCGCTGTTCGGCACCGCCGACTTCGCCGAGGGCCGCGCCGCGTTCGCCGAACGCCGCCCGCCCCGCTTCGAGGGCCGCTGACGATGAGCGGCGGAGGCAGGCTCCAGCAGACCCACGGGCTGACGGACGAGCAGCGGGAGATCATCGCGACCGTCCGGGCGTTCGTCGACAGGGAGATCCTGCCGGTCGCGACCGAGCTGGAGCACGCCGACGAGTACCCGCAGGCCATCGTGGACGGCATGAAGGACCTCGGCCTCTTCGGCCTGATGATCGGCACGGAGCACGGCGGGCTCGGGGAGTCGCTGCTGACGTACGCGCTCGCCGTCGAGGAGCTGGCGCGGGGCTGGATGAGCGTGTCCGGCATCGTCAACACGCACTTCATCGTCGCCTGGATGATCGACCGGCACGGCACGGCCGAGCAGAAGGCGCACTACCTGCCGAGGATGGCGACCGGCGAGATCCGCGGCGCGTTCTCGATGTCGGAGCCCGGCTGCGGCTCGGACGTCTCGGCGATCACGACGCGCGCCGTCCCGGACGGCACCGGCCACCACGTCGTCGACGGGCAGAAGATGTGGCTGACGAACGGCGCCACCGCCAACCTCGTCGCGACCCTCGTCAAGACCGACCCCGCCGCCGGGCACCGCGGCATGACGACGTTCCTGGTCGACAAGACGCCCGGGTTCGGGGAGGTGGCGCCCGGCCTGACCGTCCCCGGCAAGATCGACAAGATGGGGTACAAGGGCGTCGACACCACCGAGCTGATCTTCGACGGGTACCGGATCCCGTCCGCGCAGATCCTCGGCGGGACGCCGGGACGCGGCTTCTACCAGATGATGGACGGCGTCGAGGTCGGCCGCGTCAACGTGGCGGCCCGCGGCTGCGGGGTCGCGGGGCGCGCCTACGAGCTGGCCCTCGCCTACGCGCGGCGGCGCGAGACGTTCGGGAAGCCGATCGCCGAGCACCAGGCCGTCCTGTTCCGCCTCGCGGAGATGGCCACGAAGGTCGCGGCCGCGCACCAGATGATGGTGATGGCGGCGCGGCGCAAGGACGCGGGCGAGCGCAACGACCTCGAGGCCGGGATGGCGAAGTACCTGGCCGGGGAGTACTGCAAGGAGGTCGTGGAGGACGCGTTCCGCATCCACGGCGGCTACGCCTACTCCCGGGAGTACGAGATCGAGCGCCTCTACCGGGAGGCGCCGATGCTGCTGATCGGCGAGGGCACCGCCGACATCCAGAAACTGATCATCGGCCGCCGCCTCCTGGAGGGCTGACGCCGCAGGCCGACGGCCTGGAGGGCCGACGGCGCCATCGAGGCGGGCGGGCGGCGGATCGATCAGGGCGGGGGAGCGGCGGATATCGTGGCGGCATGGCCAGCCCCACACCCGCCTCCGCCCCCGGCAGCCGCCGTGACGAGCTTCGCGACTTCCTGCGGACGCGCCGCGCCCGGCTCACGCCCGCCGACGTCGGGATGCCCGACGGCGGACGGCGCCGCACGCCCGGGCTGCGCCGGGAGGAGGTCGCCGTCCTCGCGGGCGTCGGCGTTTCCTGGTACACGTGGCTGGAGCAGGGCCGCGACATCAAGGCGTCAGGGGACGTCCTGGACGCGATCGCCCGCGCCCTCCGCCTCGACGAAGCCGAACGCGAGCACCTGTACCTGCTCGCCGGCCTGAACCCGCCGCAGGCCGAGGCGGGCCCCGTCGCGCCGCTCCCCCCGGAGCTGCGGCGGCTCCTGGACGCCTGGTCGCCCCGCCCCGCCTACATCCGCGAACGGCACTGGAACCTCATCGCGTACAACGACGCCGCCCGCGAGGTGTTCGGCTACGGCGACACCGACCACAACTGCCTGGTCACGTTCTTCACCAGCGTCCGCTACCGCGACCTGCACATGCAGTGGGCGGCCGTCGCGCCCGACGTCGTCGGACGGTTCCGCGCCGACGCCGCCCGCTACCCCGACGACCCCGAGTTCGCCCGGATCGCCGGTGACCTGCTGGCCGTCAGCCCCGAGTTCGCCGAGCTGTGGAACCGGCACGAGGTCAGCGCCGCGACGCAGGCGGTGAAGGCGATCCGGCATCCGGACGCCGGCGAGCTGATCTTCGAGTCGACGGTGCTGCCGCTCGCCGACCGGCCCGGCCAGGACCTCGTCCTCTACAACCCGCGGCCGGGCACCGGGACGCTGGAGCGCCTCGAACGGCTGACCGCCCGCCGCGGCCTGGCCGCCGCGGGCTGACCGCTCATCCTGGTGGTGCCACACCCACGATCAGCCGACACTGCCGCGCTTCCGCCACGACAGGGACGATCAACGGCATGACACAGGAACCACGATTCGCGGGCAGGGCCGCGTTGATCACCGGCGGGACGAGCGGGATGGGCCTGGCCGCGGCGCGGCGGCTGCTGGACGAGGGCGCGTCCGTCGTCATCACCGGCCGCGACCAGCCCCGCCTGGACGCGGCGGCCAAGCACCTGGACGGCGGCGACCGCGTCCTGACCGTGCGCGCCGACGCGGCGAGCCTGCCCGACCTGGACGCCCTCATGGAGACCGTCCGGGACCGGCACGGACGCCTCGACGTCGTCTTCGCCAACGCGGGCATCGCCGTGTTCGGCCCGGCCGCGGAGATGACCGAGGCCGACTTCGACCACGCCGTCGACGTCAACTTTAAAGGCGTTTACTTCACCGTCCAGAAGGCGCTGCCGCTGCTGGCCGCGGACGCCGCGATCGTCCTCAACGCGTCGTGGACGCTGCACCGCGGCCTGCCCGTCGGCTCGGTGTACTCGGCGACGAAGGCGGCGGTGCAGAGCCTGACCCGCACGCTGGCGGCGGAGCTGGGGCCGCGCGGCGTCCGGGTCAACTCGGTCAGCCCCGGCTACATCGACACGCCGATGTACCGCGGCGCCGTCCCCGAGGACGAGGCGGACGCGATCCGCGCGCAGGTGGCGTCCCGCCGGATCGGCACGGCGGAGGAGGTGGCGGGCGCCGTCGCGTTCCTCGCCTCGGCGGACGCGTCCTACGTCAACGGCCAGGACCTGATCGTCGACGGCGGCCTCGTCGCCGCCGTCGCCGAACCCTCCCGCCTGACCACGGCGGCTTGAGAACGAAAGGGGCACGAAAATGAGGAATCGCGAGTTCGCGGGGACGCCGGTCGGCGCGGTCGGCCTCGGCTGCATGGGGATGAGCTGGGCTTACAGCGCGTCCGAGCGCGACGACGACGCGTCGGTCGCGTTGATCCACGAGGCCCTCGACCTCGGCGTCACGTTCCTGGACACCGCGCAGCCCTACGGCGACGGCCACAACGAGAGGCTCGTCGGCCGCGCCCTCGCGGGCCGCCGGGACGAGGCGGTCCTCGCCACCAAGACCGGCCTGGTCGTCACGGACGTGGCGACCATGGGGATCGCCAGGCGGGGCACGCCCGGGCACGTCAAGGCGTCCGCCGAGGACAGCCTGCGCCGCCTCGGCACCGACGTGGTCGACCTGTACTACCTGCACCGCGTCGACCCGGACGTGCCGCTTGCCGACACCTGGGGCGCGATGGCCGAGCTGGTCGCCGAGGGCAAGGTCCGCACGCTCGGCCTGTCGGAGGTCAGCGTGGCGCAGGCCGCGCAGGCGCACGCGATCCATCCGGTCGCGGCCGTCCAGTCGGAGCTCTCGCTGTGGACCCGCGACGCGATGGGCGCGCCCGGCGGCCTCGCGGGCATCGTCCCGGGCGACGACCAGTCCGCCGCGGACGGGCCGGGCGACGTGGTCTCCTGGTGCGCCGCCAACGGCGCCGCGTTCGTGCCGTACTCGCCGCTCGGCCGCGGCTTCCTCACCGGGACGGTCACCAGCGCCGACTTCGAGGACACCGACTTCCGCGGCGGCAACCCGCGCTTCCAGGAGGAGGCGCTGAAGGCCAACCTCCGGATCGTGGACGTCGTCAAGGCGGTCGCGGCGCGGCATGGCGCGACCCCGGCGCAGGTCGCGATCGCCTGGACGCTCGCGCAGGGCGGCCACGTCCTCCCGATCCCCGGCACCAAGAAGTCCCGCTACCTGCGCGACAACGCGGCCGCCGCCGACCTGGACCTCACGGCCGCCGACCTGGCCGAGCTGGACGCCCTCCCCGCGCCGGTCGGCGCCCGCTACTGACGTCCGGGCGCCAGGAGGGACTGCTGGGCGGCGATCACCTCGGCCGCCCGCCGGACGATCCCGTCGATGAGCTCGCCGCAGCCGGGCAGGTCGTCGATGACGCCGACGACCTGCCCGGACGCCATCACCCCCAGATCGGGACGGCCGTCCACCATGGCCGCCTTCAGCAGCATCGGCGTGTTGGCGGCCATCAGGACCTGCGACCACGACAGGTCCTTGCCGTGCTTCATCGCCTTCCCGTCGGCGATCATCTCCCGCCACGACATGCCGGACAGTTTCTTGAACCTGGCCCCGTTGCGCAGCGCCCTGACCAGGCCGCCGACCCGTCCGGACCCTTCCAGCGCGTCGACCAGCCCGCTGCGCAGCACCCGGTGCGGCATGCCGTCCACCCGCCGGGTCACCACGGTCTCGCCGGACGTCAGGTAGACCCGCTTGACCGCGTCCGGGACGGAGCTGTCGGACGTCAGCAGGAACCGCGTCCCCATCGCGACGCCCGCCGCCCCGTACGCGAGCGCGGCGGCGAGTCCGCGCCCGTCGAAGAAGCCGCCGGCCGCGATCACCGGGATGCCGACCGCGTCCACGACCTGGGGGAGCAGCAGCGTCGTCGCGACGGCGCCGGTGTGCCCGCCGCCCTCGCCGCCCTGCACGAGCACGGCGTCCGCGCCCCACCCCGCGACCTTCTCCGCGTGCCGCCGCGCCCCGACCGACGGGATCACGACGACGCCCGCGTCCTTCAGCCTGCCGATCAGCTCCCGCCTGGGCGCGAGCGCGAACGAGGCGACCCGGACGCCCTCCCTGATCAGCAGGCCGATGCGGTCGCCCGCGTCGCCGGCGTCGGCCCGGAGGTTGACGCCGAACGGCGCGTCCGTGCGGTCCTTCACCTCGCGGATCGCCTCGGCGAGCTGATCCAGGGACATCGTCGCCGACGCCAGGATGCCGAGCCCCCCGGCGTCGGCGACGGCGGTGACGAGCCGCGGCCCCGCCACCCAGCCCATGCCCGTCTGGACGACCGGATGCCGCACGCCCGTCAGCCGCGTCAGCGGAGTGTCGAGCACCTGCTCCATCAGGACGGGACCTCCCGCTCCCGCAGCCCCTCCGGATCGAGGACCTCGCGCATGATCCGCAGCTCCTCGCCGTCCGGCAGGCGCGTCTCCGGCACGTGCTCCGGGACGACGAGCTCGAACCCCGTGGCCGCCACCACGTCGTCGACACGCACGCCAGGGTGCACAGAACGGAGCCGCATCCGCCTGTCGGGAGTGTCGAAGTCGAGCACGGCGAGGTCGCTCACCACGGCTCGGATCTCGTGCGCGCCCCGGTCCCAGCCGACGCCGCTCACCATGTCGACCTTCGCGGTGAACACCCGCGCCGAGTGCTTCGGCACCCAGTAGCTCGTCGGGTTCAGCAGCGTGTTGCCCGGCCCGCCGCGCACCCCGAGCAGCTGCCGGGACGGACGCGCCCAGTCGCCGATGCACGAGATGTTGGTGTTGCCGTGCGCGTCGATCTGGCTCGGCCCCATCACCACGTGCCGCCGCCCGTTCAGCACCAGCCACAGATGGTCGCGGAACGGCAGCCACCCCTCGGCCGTCGCCGCCGACGCCCCCAGCGGAACGGGCTCGGCGCTCAGCGACGGGCCCCCGTCCGTGGTCAGCAGGTCGGGCGCGAACGTCGCCCGCGCCAGCCGCGACCCGAGCATCGGCACGAACCCGGCCACCGCCGCCGCGACGATCTCCCCGTCGCCGCGGAAGAGGTCCGCGCACGCCGCCGCGCACACCTCGGCCCTCGTCACACCGCTCACCGTGCCCTGCCTTTCTGGGGGGCGACCCCCAGACCCCCGGGTGGTCGGCCCGAAGATCCTCGCTTCGCTGCGGTCATCGAGCCTCCTCCCGCCAGACGCGGACGGCGTCCTGGTACGCGGCCTCGTCACCGGACAGGAACCGGTCGCGGAACGCCGCCCACCTCTCCGGATCGGCGGCGGCCTGCGCGTAGAGCCGCTGGAACGCCTCGTCGCGTCCGGAGTCGGGCGCGCAGTCGGTGAAGTGCGCGCCGTCCGGGGCCTCCACGACGCCCGCGACCTGCGACCGGCTGATCAGCAGCGACTGCACCGGCCCCTCCTTGGCGAAGTCGGCGGTGTCGACGAGCCGCTCGCACGACACGTACGTACGGTCGGCCGCCTTGGCGAAGAGGTCGTCCATGTAGGGGTCGGGGCCGAGGTACTGGGCGTTGCCGCGCGCGTCGGCCCGGTTCAGGTGGACGAGCGCCGCGTCCATCGTCAGCGCCGGGACGGCGACCAGCTCCCGCCCGTCCTCGTACGGCGACCTGACCGTCCTCAGCTCCGGGTTGACCTTCAGCACGTCCGAGCCGAGCCCGGCCGGGGTGGGCAGGAACGGCAGCCGGTGCGCCGCCGCGTACAGCCCGAACATGAACATGCCCTCGTCGTACTCGGTCAGCTCGATCGCCCCGGACTGCCGCGCCCGCCGGAAGTGCGGCTCCAGCGGGATCGAGTCCAGGGTGACGAACGCGGTGACGAGCCGCCGGATCTTGCCCGCCGCGCACAGCAGCCCGACGTCCGGCCCCCCGTACGTCACGACCGTGAGGTCGGTGACGGGGGAGCGGAGGATCGCCCGGACGAGCGCCATCGGCTTGCGCCGCGACCCCCAGCCGCCGATCCCGACCGTCATGCCGCTCTCCAGCGCCCCGGCGACCTCCTCGGCCGTCATGACCTTGCCCGTCATCACCTTGCCCGTCATTCGGCCGCCCCCTTGGCGACGAAGGCGGCGCGGTGCTCGTCTCCGGCCCCGACGAGGTTGAGCTCGAACGTGAACCCCTGCTCGTAGCGGTAGCTGCGCTTGACGTCCACCGGATCGATCCCGTTCAGCGACTCCTTCGCCCGGCGGATCACGTACCGGTCCTTGGCGGCGATGGACGCGGCGACCTCCAGGGCCTGGGCGCGCAACCCGTCCGCGGGGACGACCTCCAGCACCGACCCGTGATGGTGCAGCTCCTGGGCCGTGACGTTCCGGCACGTGTAGACCATCGCGCGCATCAGATGCTGCGGGACGAGCCGCGCCAGATGCGTCGCGGCACCCAACGCGCCCCGATCGACCTCGGGCAGCCCGAAATAGGCGTCCTCCGAAGCGATCACGATGTCGGCGTTCCCCGCGAGCCCGACGCCGCCGCCGAGACAGAAACCATGAACGGCCGCGACGACGGGAACCTCGCAGTCGTAGACGGCCGCGAACGCCGCGAAGCAGCCCCGGTTGGCGCCCACGAGCGCCGCGTGGCCCTCGGTGCTCTGCATCTCCTTGATGTCGACGCCCGCGTTGAAGCCCCGTCCCCCGGCGCGGAGCACGACCGCGCCGACCCCCGGATCGCGGCCCGCCGCGACCACCGCGTCGGCCAGCTCGTACCAGCCCGCGACGGTGAGCGCGTTGACCGGCGGCGCGTCCACGACGATCTCGGCGACCCCGTCCAGGGTCGTGGTGGAGACTCCCATGCGTTACCTTTCCACCAAACATTTGTTAGAACAAAAGGTAGCAGAGGCTCTCAGAGGAGACGGAATGTCACTGACGCTCGACCTGGGCGGCAAGACCGCCGTGGTCACCGGGGGCGTCCGCGGGGTCGGCGCGGGCATCAGCCGCGCCCTCCTGGACGCGGGCGCCGACGTCGTCGCGGTCGCCCGCCGCGAGCCGGACGCGCTGCCCGAGGCGGGCGGCCGCACGGCGAGGTTCGCCTCCCTGGACGCCCGCGACCCGGACGCCGCGCAGGCCTTCGCCGACGGCCTCGACCGCGTCGACGTCCTCGTCAACAACGCGGGCGGCGCCCCGTTCCTCCCGGTCGCCGACGGCCCCGTCCGCACCCACATCAAGATCATCGAGCTGAACCTGACCGCCGCCCTGATCATGGCGCGGGCCCTCCGCCCCCGGATGCTCGAACACGGTGGCGGCTCGGTCATCAACATCTCCAGCGTGAGCGGCGTACGCCCCTCGCCCGGCACCGCCGCCTACGGCGCCGCCAAGGCCGGGCTGCACAACCTCACCCAGTCGCTCGCCGTCGAATGGGCCCCGGCCATCCGCGTCAACGCGCTGACGCTCGGCATGGTCCGCACGGAGCTGGCGCACCTGCACTACGGGGACGAGGCGGGCGTCCAGGCCGTCGCGGACACCGTCCCGCTGGGCCGTCTCGCCGACCCCTACGAGGTCGGCGCGGCCTGCGTGTTCCTGGCGTCCGACCTGGCGTCCTACGTCACCGGCTCGGCGATGCTGCTGCACGGCGGAGGAGAGCGCCCCGCCTTCCTGGACGCCGCCACCGTCAACAAGGAGCAGCGATGATCTGCAAGGACCGGGTCGTCGCCGTCACCGGCGCCGGACGCGGCCTCGGCCGCGCCCACGCCCTGGAATTCGCCCGCCAGGGCGCCCTCGTCGTCGTGAACGACCTGGGCGTGGCCCGCGACGGCACCGGCGACGCGTCCTCCGGCCCAGCGCACGACGTCGTCCGCGCGATCGAGGACCTCGGCGGCCGAGCCGTCGCGAACACCGACGACATAGCCACCGACGCGGGCGCCGCCGCCCTGATCGCCGCCGCGCTCGACGCCTTCGGACGCCTCGACACCCTCGTCAACAACGCCGGATTCCTCCGCGACCGCATGCTGATCAACCTCGGCGAGGACGAGTGGGACGCCGTCATGCGCGTCCACCTGAAGGGCCATTTCCTCCCGCTAAAACACGCGGGCCGCCACTGGCGGACGGAATGCAAAGCAGGTCGCCCGGTCGACGCCCGCGTGATCAACACTTCCTCAGGCGCAGGCCTGCTGGGCAGCGTGGGCCAGGGCAATTACTCGGCCGCCAAGGCAGGCATCGTCGGCCTGACTCTCGTTGCGTCCGCCGAACTGGCCCGCTACGGCGTGACGGTCAACGCGATCGCCCCCGCCGCCCGCACCCGCATGACCGAAGAAGTCTTCGCCCAGACAATGGCTTTCCCCACGGAAGGCGAATTCGACGCGATGGCCCCGGAGAACGTCTCTCCCCTCGTCGTCTGGCTGGGCTCCGCCGAATCGCGCAATGTGACCGGACGCGTTTTCGAGGCCGAAGGCGGCAGACTCTGCGTGATGGACGCCTTCCGCCATGGCCCGTCCACCGACAAAGGCGCCCGCTGGAACCCGTCCGAGATAGGCGAGGCGATCACGGCCCTGCTCGCGAAGACCCCCGCCCCCGAACCCGTCTACGGCACGACCTGACCACGAATGCCGCCGAGCCCCGCCCCCCGGACCCCGGCGTTGTCAGGGGAGTGGGGTGGCGGTGAAGGTGTTGGACGGGTCGTAGCGGGTCTTGGCGGCGCGGAGTCTGGTGGCGTTCGGGCCGTAGGCGTCGGCTATTTGCGTGGTGTCGTCCGGGCTCAGGCCGTTGGGGTAGCCGCCGGGTAGCGCGTCCCGTGCGAGGGCTTCGGAGACGGCGTCCGCCCAGGTCTGGTGGGGCTCGGCGTCGCCGGGCGGCCACCAGCTGATGATCGTGGCCATGATGTGGTTCCGGCGGAGGCCGAAGGCCGTGCTCTCCACGGGGACCCGGGCCGCGGCGCCGTGGAACTGGCCGCAGAGCACGCGCGACAGCGGTGACGTGAACGTGGCGGCGGCCTTGACCAGGGCGGAGACGGTGTCCGGCGTGAGGTGCGGCACCGATCGTGTGCGGCACGCGACGTGGTGTCCGATCGTCTCGCCCTGCTCGTCGTTGGCGTGCAGCAGGTCGCTGTAGGTCGTGGGCCCCACCTTGGCGAAGGCCGGGCTTCCGAGGCGTCGCAGTCGGTCGATGTGCGCCTCGCCGGGTGCCGGGTCGCCGCTCCAGGCCGGGAGCAGCCCCAGGCCGGGCGCGCCGCCGGGGCCGGTCAGCATCGCGATCGCCACGGTCAGCTCGTCCGGCGCGGCCGACAGGACCTCGTTCAGCCGGTCGAGGACGGCGGCGGCCTGCGGCAGCGGGTAGAAGATCGTGCCCGCGAGGATCGGGTCGGCGCGGTGCAGGCGATGGCGCATCGACGTCACGACGCCGAAGTTGCCGCCGCCGCCACGGATGGCCCAGAAGAGTTCGGCCTCGTGGTCGGCGTCCGCGGTCACCGCCCGTCCGTCCGCCAGGACGACGTCGGCGGCCAGGAGGTTGTCCAGCGCCAGGCCGAAGCGGCCGTTCAGGAGGCCGTACCCGCCGCCCAGCGTCAGACCGGCCACGCCGACGGCGCCGACCGTGCCGGTCACGGCGCTCAGGCCGTGCGGCGACGCCGCTCCGATGAGGTCGGCCGCCGTGGCGCCGCCGTCGACCGTCGCGACCGCGGCCTGCGCGTCCACCTCGACCCGGCGCATTCCGGCCAGGTCGATGACCAGTGCTCCGTCGCGGACGCCGCGTCCGAGCCAGTCGTGCCCTCCGCCGCGGACCGACAGCGGCAGGCCATGGTCGCGGGCGGCGCGTACGGCGGCCTGCACGTCCGCCGTCCCGCGGGCGTGGACGACCAGGGCCGGACGGTTGGTCACCGCGCCGTTCCAGACCCTGCGGGTCCTGTCGTAGAGCGGACCGGAGGTCGCCACGGCGTCCGGTCCCAGGCGGTCCGTCAGTTCCCGGGCCGCGGCCGGGATCCCGGCGTTCACGCGGCCGTCCGCAGCTGCTCCATGGCGGCCAGCATAGCCAGGAACCCTATCCGTGCAGGTCACAGCCCGATCGGCGTGGCCGATGGGCGTCAGTGGGGGCGGTAGTCCTGGAGGTGGCGGTGCACCTTGTCCGTGTACGGCTTGAACCTGGCGGGGACGCCGCCTTCCTTGACGATGGTCCTGGACGAGCTGCGGTAGGTCGCGGCGAGGTTCAGGGCCGGGTCGCCCGGGACGTTCTTCAGGTCCTTGCCCCAGTAGCAGAGGAACCGGCCCATCGCCGGGATGGACATCTCCGGGGTGATCTGGTCGGGCCTCGGCTCGGGGTTGTTGAGGCCGCCCGGCTGCCAGGCCACGAGCACGCTGGGCGTCCACCGGGCGATGCCGTACTCGTCCTTGGCGGGGTCGGACAGATTGGGGTCGAAGCCGCTCTCCACCTTCAGCATCGCCGCGATCAGCGCCGGGCTGAGCCCGGGCATCTCGCACCAGGTGCCCGCCTTGACGATCAGGTCGCGGTACCGCGCGGGGACGTCCGATTCGGCGCGCAGCCATCGGCCGTCCTTTCCGGCCGTCGCGGAGCCGTCGTCCCCGTTCCCGATGAGGGCCCAGAGGACGCCGGCGGCCGCGACGGCCGCGGCCGCTCCGGCTCCGGCGATCACGCCGTTGCGGCGCCGGAGGCGGGGACGGCGTCGTGTCGTCCTGGCGGGTGGGGGCTCGGGCAGGGGATCAGTGTCGATCTTGCTGGTGGCCTCGCCCAGCGCGTTGCCGAACGCCGCCGCGGACGTCCAGCGCTCCTCGCGGTCGGGTTCCAGTGCGCGCAGGACCGCCGCGTCCACGCCGGGTGGGACGCCGGGGCGGAGCTCGCTGGGCGGACGGGGCGCGGTGGCGGGCGGCTCACCGGTCAGCAGGTGGTAGGTGAGCGCGCCGAGGCCGTAGACGTCGGAGCGGCGGTCCGGGGCGCCGTCGATCTGGCCCTGCTCGGGGGCCATGTAGCCGGGCGAACCGGCGGGCAGCGTCAGGCTGGACAGGTGGTCCTCGGTGCGGGCGATGCCCAGGTCGGAGATCATGAGGCGCTCACCGCCGCCGGACGCCGACCGCAGCAGCACGTTGGACGGCTTCAGGTCGCGGTGCACCACGCCCAGGTCGTGCAGCTCCTGCACGCCCCGGATGATCTCGCGGGCGGTGCGCAGCGCCTCGTTCAGCGGAAGGGGGCCGTCCGCGAGCCGCTCGGCGAGGGTGCCGCGGTCGGCGTAGGTCATCACGAAGTAGGGGCGGCCGTCCGGCAGCTCGCCGATGTCGAAGACCTCGACGACCCGGTGCGAGTCGGCGCGGCGCAGCAGGCGGGCCTCCTGGACGAACCGCTCCCGCACGTCGGCGCGCAGCGTCCAGTGCTCCCCGAGGATCTTGATCGCGACGGGGGAGTCGAGCTCCGGGTCGTGCCCCAGCCAGACCGAGGCGAAGCCGCCCGAGCCGAGGAGGCGGTCGATCCGGTGGCGGCCGGCGCCTGTCGGGTTCTCCACGCTTCCCCATCATGAAGGATCGGTGCAGGTACGTGCACTGTCTTAGCGTGACCGGCCGGACGCGTCGCGTGCATGCCGCTGGTGGAATGCCGTCCTTGCCGGCGGCGTTCCAATGATGGCCGGAAAACGGATCGCTTTACACAGGCGTTCCGGCTACGGTGCGGAGGTTTGCTGGGTGGGCGGGCCCGGCACCCTATCTTGGTCGATGGTTATGAGGACACCTGTGAGTTCGCCGCTCGCCGACGTGCGTGCGCGGCTGCCCCGGCTGATGCTGCGCGACCAGCACCGGCTGCGGCGCCGGATCGACGGCGTCCAGAAGATGCGGGACGCGGCGCGGCGCGCCGGCGCTGTGGGGGAGATCACCGCCGAGGTCGACGCCGCGGAGCGGCGGGTCGAGCGGCGGCGCCTCGGCGTGCCCGCGATCACCTACCCGGCGCAGCTCCCGGTCGCGCAGAAGAAGGACGACATCCTCGCCGCGGTGCGCGACCACCAGGTCGTGATCGTCGCGGGGGAGACGGGGTCCGGGAAGACGACCCAGATCCCGAAGATCTGCCTTGAGCTGGGACGGGGCGTGCTCGGCTCGATCGGGCACACCCAGCCGCGGCGGCTCGCGGCCCGGACGGTCGCCGACCGCATCGCCGAGGAGCTCGGCACCGAGCTGGGAGACGCCGTCGGGTACAAGGTCCGCTTCACGGACCGGTCGAGCGACGACACGCTGGTCAAGCTGATGACGGACGGCATCCTGCTCGCCGAGATCCAGACCGACCGGCTGCTCCGCCAGTACGACACGCTGATCATCGACGAGGCGCACGAGCGCAGCCTGAACATCGACTTCCTGCTCGGCTACGTCAAGGAGATCCTGCCGCGCCGACCCGACCTCAAGGTGATCATCACCTCGGCGACGATCGACCCGGAGCGGTTCTCGGAGCATTTCGGGGACGCGCCGATCGTGGAGGTGTCGGGACGGACCTATCCGGTGGAGGTGCGCTACCGGCCCGTCGTCGACCCGGACGATCCGTCCGCCGATCCCGACCGCGACCAGATCCAGGCGATCCTGGACGCCGTGGACGAGCTGGCCCGGGAGGGGCCCGGCGACGTCCTGGTGTTCCTCAGCGGCGAGCGTGAGATCCGCGACACCGCCGACGCGCTGACCAAGCACTTCACGCGGCGGCGGGAGGCGGCCGACGTCCTGCCGCTGTACGCGCGGCTGTCGTCCGCGGAGCAGCATCGCGTGTTCCAGCCGCATCGGGGCCGCCGGATCGTGCTGGCCACGAACGTCGCCGAGACGTCGCTGACCGTCCCGGGGATCAAGTACGTCGTCGACCCGGGCACCGCGCGCATCTCCCGGTACAGCCACCGGCTGAAGGTGCAGCGGCTGCCGATCGAGCCGGTGTCGCAGGCGTCGGCGAACCAGCGCAAAGGGCGCTGCGGGCGCGTGTCAGAGGGCGTCTGCATCCGGCTGTATTCGGAGGACGATTTCGAGTCGCGTCCCGAATTCACCGACCCGGAGATTCTGCGGACGAACCTCGCGTCCGTCATTCTGCAGATGACGTCGCTGGGCCTCGGCGACATCGCGGCGTTCCCGTTCGTCGAGCCGCCCGACCGGCGCAACGTGAAGGCCGGGGTCGACCTGCTGCACGAACTGGGCGCCGTCGACCCGTCGCAGAAGGATCCGCGCAAGCGCCTCACCCCGCTCGGCCGGAGCCTCGCGCAGCTTCCCGTCGACCCGCGGCTCGGCCGGATGATCCTGGAGGCCGACAAGAACGGCTGCGTCCGCGAAGTGCTGATCATCACGGCGGCGCTGTCCATCCAGGACCCGCGGGAGCGTCCCGCCGAGCACCAGCAGGCCGCCGACGACAGGCACCGCCGCTTCGCCGACCCCACATCCGACTTCCTCGCTTACCTGAACCTTTGGAACTACCTGCGCGAGCAGCAGAAGGAATTGTCGGGCAGCGCTTTCCGGCGGATGTGCAAGAACGAGTTCCTGCATTTCCTGCGCGTGCGTGAATGGCAGGATCTGCACGGGCAGCTCAAGCAGGTCGCGAAGTCGCTCGGCGTGACGCTCAACACCGCCGAGGCCGCGCCCGACCGCGTCCACATGTCGCTGCTCGCGGGCCTGCTGTCGCACATCGGCCTCGTCGACGCCGACAAGAAGGACACCAAGCAGCGCCGTGGCCAGGAGTATCTCGGGGCGCGCGGGGCGAAGTTCGCCGTGTTCCCGGGGTCGTCGCTGTTCAAGAAGCCGCCGCGCTGGGTCATGTCGGCGGAGCTGGTCGAGACGTCCCGGCTCTGGGGACGCGTCAACGCCAAGATCGAGCCCGACTGGATCGAGCCGCTCGCCGAGCATCTCGTCAAGCGCAACTACAGCGAGCCGCACTGGTCGAAGAAACAGGCCGCCGTCATGGCGCACGAGAAGGTCACGCTGTACGGGGTGCCGATCGTCGCCGACCGGCGCGTCAACTACGGCCGCATCGACCCGGAGCTGTCCCGCGAGCTGTTCATCCGGCACGCCCTCGTCGAAGGCGACTGGGAGACCCATCACAGGTTCTTCCACGACAACCGCGCCCTGCTGGACGAGGTGGAGGAACTGGAACACCGCGCCAGGCGCCGCGACATCCTCGTCGACGACGAAACCCTTTTCGACTTCTACGACGAGCGGATCCCCGAAGACGTGGTGTCGGGGCGGCACTTCGACTCCTGGTGGAAGAAGGCCCGCCGCGATGAGCCCGACCTCCTCGGGTTCGAGAAGTCAATGCTCATCAACGAGACGGCGGGCGGCGTCAGCGAGGCCGACTACCCGGACGCGTGGAAGCAGGGCGCGCTCCGGCTCCGCCTCACCTACCAGTTCGAGCCGGGGACGGACGCCGACGGCGTGACCGTCCACGTTCCCGTGCAGATCCTCAACCAGGTCAGGCCGGACGGGTTCGAGTGGCAGGTGCCGGGGCTGCGGACCGAGCTGGTCACCGAGCTGATCCGGTCGCTGCCCAAGCAACTGCGCGTCAACTTCGTCCCCGCGCCGGACTACGCGCGCAAGGTCCTCGACCGCGTCGCGCCGCGCACCGAACCCCTCCTGGACGCCCTCGAACGCGAGCTGACCGCGATGACGAGCGTCCCCGTCGCGCGGGAGGCGTGGGACCCGTCGCGCCTGCCCGCCCACCTGCGCATCACGTTCCGCGTCGTCGACGACCGAGCCGCTGAAGGCGGCGGCACCCTCGGCGAGGGCACCGACCTGGACGAGCTGAAACGCCGCCTCGCGGGCAAGGTGCGCGGGACGCTGTCCAAGGCGGCGTCGACCGTCGAACGCTCCGGCCTCACCGAATGGACGATCGGCGAGCTGCCCCGCACCTACGAGCGCACCCAGGCCGGTTACGACGTCAAGGCGTACCCGGCGCTGACCGACGACGGCGACAGCGTCTCCGTTCGCATGTACGAGACGGAGGCCGAGCAGCGGCGCGCGATGTGGCTCGGCACGCGGCGGCTGGTCCTGCTGAACGCGCCGTCGCCGGTGAAGCTCGTCCAGGGCCGCCTCACCAACCAGGGGAAGCTCGCGCTGAGCCACAACCCGCACGGCTCCGTCGCCGCGCTGTTCGACGACTGCGTCACCGCCGCCGCCGACCGGCTCATCGCCGAGGCGGGCGGGCCCGCCTGGGACGAGGACGCCTTCCGCGCGCTGTACGACCGCGTCCGCGCCGACCTGCACGACGCGACCGCCGAGATCGTCGCGCTCGTCGAACGGGTCCTGGCCGAGTCGCACGAGGTCGACCGGCGGGTGCGGGGCACGGCGAGCCTGACGCTCGTCCCGGCGCTGACCGACGTCCGGGCGCGGCTCGGGGCGCTCGTCCACCCCGGGTTCGTGACGGCGACCGGATGGGCGCGGCTGCCCGACCTGCCCCGCTACCTGCGCGCGTTGCAGGTCAGGCTCGACAAGCTCCCCGAGAACCCCGGACGCGACCGGACGCTCGCGCAGCAGGTCGACGTCCTGACGCAGGAGTACGAGCAGGCGCTGCGCCGCCTGCACCCGTCCCGCCGGGAGGACGAGCCCGCACGCCAGATCCGCTGGATGCTGGAGGAGTTCCGCGTCAGCCTCTTCGCCCAGCAGCTCGGGACGCGGTTCCCCGTCTCCGACAAGCGCATCCGCAAGGCCATGGCCGCGCTCTAGCCGCCCTGCCGCTCTAGCCGCCCTGCCGCTCAGCGGATCAGTCGTCGTGGGCGAACAGTTCCAGGTGTGAGCAGTCCGCGCAGCGGAAGGCGCGGACCGGCAGCCGCTGCTTACCGGCGACCCTCGCTCCGCCGAGCGGCCCCCGCTCCAGCGGGCCCGGCACCCAGCTGGTGAAACCGCGGGCCGTGCCGATGTCGTCCACGAACCCCTCCCGCAGGTCCGTGCTTGCGCACAACGTGCACTTCAGCTCCGTCACGCCACGATCATAAATTTCGGACGAACCATGATCAATCGTCGGGTAAGACTGGACGGCATGGGGTTGAGGGAGTTCTATCCGCCGGTCGAGCCGTACGACTCCGGGCTGCTCGACGTCGGCGACGGGAACCGGATCTACTGGGAGACCTGCGGGAACCCGGACGGCAAGTCGGCGGTGTTCCTGCACGGCGGTCCGGGCGGCGGGCTCCTGCCCGACCACCGGCGGTTCTTCGACCCGTCCGCCTACCGGATCGTGCTGTTCGACCAGCGCGGCTGCGGCCGGAGCCTCCCGCACGCCGGCGACCCGAACGTCTCGCTGGAGCACAACAAGACGCCCTACCTGGTGGACGACATCGAACGGCTGCGCGAGCACCTGTCCGTCGACCGCTGGCTCGTGTTCGGCGGAAGCTGGGGCAGCACCCTCGCCCTCTCCTACGCGCAGGCGCACCCGGAACGCGTGTCGGAGCTGGTGCTGCGCGGCGTGTACCTCGTCCGTCCGGTCGACGAGGCGTGGGGGTTCACGCCGGCGGGCGCGGCGCACCTCTTCCCGGCCGAGTGGGCGGCGTTCCGGGACGCGATCCCGCCCGCCGAACAGGACGACCTGCTCGCCGCCTACGGCCGCCGCATCGGCGACCCGGACCCGGCCGTCCACCTCCCGGCGGCGAAGGCGTGGATCGGCTGGGAGCTCACCGCGAACACGCTCCTGCCCGTCCCGCCGCCCGATCTGGACGACGCCGTCGTCATGGCGTTCGCCCGCATCACGCACCACTACATCGCGAACGGCGGCTTCCTCCCTGAGGAGGGGCTTCTCGCCGGAGTCGACCGCCTCCGGCACGTCCCGGCCGTGATCGTGAACGGCCGCTACGACATGAAGACCCCGCCCGACCAGGCATGGGACCTGCACCGCGCCTGGCCCGAGGCGGAGTTCCACATCGTGGAGGACGCGGGCCACGGCGGGTCCGAGCCCGGCGTCCGCGACCGGCTGATTTCGGCCACCGACCGGTTCGCCGGACGCTGACCGCTCCGCCCGGACGACCGGAGGCCCAACGCGGCGGACGTTTCCGCGACCCGTCCGTCCGCCGTGACCATTGGTACTAGGTTCGACACGACGTGTGCATCCCTCACATGTACCTCAAGTCACTGCAGCATCCGGGATCAGTGCGTATGGTTCATTCCATGCCTAACAGCGAAGAGCGCGACAATAGCGGCCCCGAGGGGACGGCCGCGGCTCCCCAGAGCGCGGTCGCCGAAGGCTCGGGGGACGGGGGCGCCGAGACCTCCGGCGCCGGTGCGGCGGCGAGCGAACCGCCCCCGGGCGGCACGGAAACCGGCGGCACCGGTGCGGAGACGTCGGCGGAGACGGCGGTCGCCCGGATGGGCGACCCGGTCACGGTGTGGCCGTGCGCGAACTGCGGGCGTCCCGTCCCGCAGCCGGTGGGGGCCGTCCGCGCCGTCCGCTACTGCCAGGACAACGACGGCGCCTGCGCCCGCGAGGCGCGCGACCGCCGGGATCGCGGCCGGGACGCGCCAGGCCTCACCGGGCAGGTCGCCGCGACGTGGGAGATGGTCGAGCGGCTGGAGAAGGCCGCCGACCTGCTCGCCGACTCGCTGACGTCCGAGCTGAGCGTCGCCGGGGTCGAGCGCCGCGTCGCCGAGGTGCGGGCCGAGGCCGCCCGCGAGCTCGCCATCGCGCAGAGCGAGCGCGACGCGTCGCAGCGCAAGGCCGAGGAGGCGTGGCACGAGGCGTCGTCCGCCCGGCAGCGCGCCGAGACCGCCGAGCAGGACGCCGCCCGCTCCCGCGAGGAGGCCAAGACCGCGACCGCCAAGCGCGACGCCGCCCAGCAGGCGTGGGAAGAGGCCCACCAGGTCGCCCAGCAGTCGATGACCGCGAAGCTCGCCGCCGAGAGCGAACGCGACCGCGTCGCCGCCCGCGAGACCGAGCTGCTCGCCGCGCTGGAGAGCACCCGCGCCGAGCTCGTCGGCCTGCACTCCAAGCTCGCCGAGGCGGAGGGCGCCGTCGAGTCGCAGCGCGTCGAGGCCGCCGTCGCCAAGCAGGGCGCCGAAGACCTGCGCAACGCCATGCGCGACACCGAGGCGCAGCGGCAGCGCGCCATGCAGGCCGCCAGCAAGGCCGAGGCCGAGCGCACCGCCGCGATGCGGGCCCAGTCGGAGGCGGAGGCGGAGACCGTCCGCGCCAACGCCCGCGCCGACGAGGCCGTCAAGGACCGCGACGCCGCGCAGGCCCGCGCCCAGGCCACGGGCGCCGACCGCGAAGAGCTGCTGGCCAAGATCAACGATCAGACGGTGCAGTTGCGGCAGCTGTCGCAGTCCGTCGCCGAGCAGCAGGCCGCGCTCACCGCCCTCGCCGAGGAACGCGACGCCGCCCGCGCCGAGGCCGACCGCGCCCGCCGCCAGATCGACCAGTTCACGCACAACACGCTGTCGTCGAACGTCCCGCCCGGCGGCCGGATGCCCGGCGGCGGCGCGCCCGTGCCGCCCGCGGGTCACACGGGACCTCCGCCGCCCTCCGGCATGCCGCCCGGCCCGCCCCCGATCGGCGGCCCTGTCCCGTCCGGACCTCAGCCGCAACCGCATCAGCATCCGCAGCCGCAGCATGCGGCCCCGGGGCCGCTCGGCGTGCCCGTGGCGCCCGTCCCGGACGGACCGCCCGGACCCCCGCCGGGACAGGGCACCGGAAACCACCCGCCGCACGGCCCGAACCAGCCCGGCCCACCGAACCACGGCCGCCCCGTCAACGGCGCGGACCGCGAGGACCCGCTCTTCACCGGCCCCTGAGGACGCCCGGCTAGCCGTACCTCGTCACCACGTAGAGCGTCAGCACGACCACCACCGTGATGATCGCCACCTGGCCGCGCTCGCGCGCCACGGTCTGCCGCAGGCCGCTGACCCGCCGGCGGCCGTTCCGCAGGTCCGTCACGGCGCGGCGGGCGCGTTCCCAGTGGACGCCCGTGTAGATGGCCAGGGCGGCGACCCCGACCAGGAGCAACGCGTCTCCGCTCATGGACCCGCCTCCGTTGTCGCGGAAGCTCAGATTGAACACCCGGACGAGGCCGCCTGGCCATGTCCGGCGACACATTTCAAGAAATCATGCGGAACCGGACATCGTTCACGGCCGACGGATCATTCGGCGGCCAGGGGCCCGCGCTGCGGAGTCAGTGCCCGAACTCCGCCGGGTCGATCTCGATCCAGATCTGCTCGGCGCGGCCCAGCAGCCGGCCGTCCGCCCCGTACAGGGCCGTCGCCGCGTGCATCTTGCGGCCCTCGCGGCTGCGCGCGAGACCCATCACGACGCATCGCTCGCCGGCGTCGGGGACGTCCATCACCTGCCCGGTCATCGTGCCGAGCACCGCCGGGCGGCCCGCGACGTCGAACGCCCAGCCGCCGGGACAGTCCAGCGCCGCCCACACCAGCTCCCGCTCGGGCACCCGCTCCGGAACCCAGGGCGTCGCGACCGTGCCGTCGGCGACCGGGCCCGGCCCGAGCCGCAGCCCGTCGCCCGGCTCCCGGTCGGGCCCGCAGACGAAGCAGCGCGGGAACGGATGGTTCTCCGCCGCCAGGAACTTCTCCGCCGCCTCCACGGCCTCCTCGAACGGGACGGCCGCGACGGGCGGCACCACGATCGCGCCCGCGAGGGCCTCCGCGATGAGGACGTCGCCGTCCCACAGCCGCACGCTGTGCCCGCGCTCGTCCTCCGCCGTGACGGTCATCTCGGTATCGAGCGGCGGCGGCCGCCGCAACGTCACCGTCACCGTGTCGATCGGCACCCGCCCCGCGAGGCGCCCCGCCACGTACCCGCCGTTCCCCGACCCGTCCGGCCCGCTGAAACGTCCGTCAATGATCATCTGATCGTTCCCCCGTGTTCGCCACCACACCCAAAACGGCCTCGATCATAATCCGCCCCCCTGACATCCCACACACCCCACCCTGAACGACGCAGGTCACCCACCTGGACCGAACCCCAGCCGGGGTCACGGGTCGTGCGGCCGGAGGGCGCCCAGCGCCCGGAGGTCGCACCCCCCGACGGTCGGGGGGCCGTTTCACGAGACGCGCCAGCGGCTCGGGAAACGGTTCACCGGCCGTGACGGGGGTTCCAGGGGGTCGCCCCCCTGGGGCTATACAGCCCTGGACGGCTGCGGGCGGCCTGGGCGGGTCGTGAAGAAGACCGAGAGGGAGCCCTGGAGGCGTGCGCGGACGGTCTCCTCGTCGACGGGGCCCTCCGCGGGGACCGGGGTGCGGTCGAGGGCGCGGTCGATGAGGACGTCGACGTTGCGGTCGGCGACCAGGACGGAGCACGTGTCGCACGCGTACCACGGGTAGAGCATGTTCAGGACGGCGACGGCGGTGTCGTCGTCCGACAGGTGCGTGGTGTCGAGCTCGACCTCGAACATGTCGGTGTCCTCGGGGTCGAGCGTGGGGTAGTAGAGCCACCTCGGCCCGGTCACGCCGCAGAAGTCGCAGGCCTGGTCGTGCTGGGCGGGTTCGCCGACGGCCAGCTCCAGCTCGTGGTCCCATGGCTCGACGCGCCGGTTGTGGCGGTATCCGACCCCGTCGAGCGACCCCTCGCGGTTGTGCGTGACGTCGTGGACCTCGCCGCCGCAACGGGCGCACATGAAGCCGATGTCCTCCATGTCCCTCCCCCTGATCGCTGAGGCACCCGAATCTCACAGTATCCGTCCGGCGGCCGGCTCGTACCCGTCGGCGCGATCTTCGGCACGTTCAAGATCTTTCTTGGCGGTTCCGCGTCCGGCGCCGTCCTCGACGCCGGCACGTGTTCAGGCGTCGGCCGCGATGCGGTGCCGCGCCAGGTGGGCGAGGACGGACTGGTTGGCCTCCCAGCCGTCCGGGAACTTCACCGGCACGCCGAGGTGGACCGGCTCCGCGGACGGGTGCGCGTCCAGCAGCTCGGGGATGCCCGCCCGCGCCACCACCACGCACGCGTGCCGGTGCCGTGACGTCAGCACGCACAGGCGTCCCGACTCCAGGTGGAACGCGGTGGCGTCGCGGCGTCCCGACAGCGGGTGCAGGACGACCGTCGCGTCGTACTCGCGGCCCTGGAGCCGGTTCGCGGTGTCGACGGTGATGCCGCCGCCGTGCGGGCCGAGCGCGGCGCGGATCGCGGTGGCCTGGTCGCGGTGGGCCGCGCCGATGGCGACGCGTCCGGCGTCCACCGGGCTCGACCCCAGCTCGGAGTGCGCGACGGGCCCGCGCTGCAGCAGCCGGACGGCGAGCGCCGCCGTCGCGCGGACGGCCTCCGCGTCGGTGCGCAGCGTGTGCCGCGCGGGCAGCTCGTACAGCGCCCAGCCGGTGGCGGCGGCCTCTTCCAGCGCCCGGTCGTAGGTGGTGCCCATTCCGCCCGCGCCGAACTCCAGCCGCCGGTCGCCCGGGGCCGTCCCGGCGCGGAACCCGGTGAACGGGTAGAACGCGTCCGACACGACGGGCGCGGCCGACGCGGGCAGCCGCCACGACACGGGCAGCCGGTGGACGGGCAGGCCCGGGTTGTGCGCCAGCAGGACGGACATGGCGCTGCGCATCGGGTCCCAGGCCAGGCCCGCCCAGCGTTCTACCTCGACCGTGGAGAACGGGTCGAGCTGCCCCGGGTCGCCGACGAACAGCGCGCGCTCGAAGCGTCCCGCGATGCGGAGCAGCATGTCGGAGCGCATCTGGTACGCCTCGTCCACGATCGCCCACGGCCAGGAGCCTTCGGACAGCGTCGCCCATTTCGCGGCCGTGGCGATCACGACGGTGTGCTCGGCGAGGTCTCCGGCCTTCTGCGCGACCCGCACCGCCGGATGCGCCAGGACGCGCTCGGACGGCACGTACCCCGACGCCGAGAGACGCCCGAGCGTGATGCCGGGATGCCTGCCCGCGATCCGCTCGACGAGGTCGTCGACCTGCTCGTTCGTCTGCGCCACGATCATCAGCCGCTCGCCCGCGCCGGCCAGGTGCGCGGCCGCGCGGACCACCAGCGTCGACTTGCCCGCGCCGGGCGGCGAGTCGACCACGACGCCGCGGTGCCCGCCGCCGAGGTCGGCGAGGACGGCGTCGACGACCTGCGCCGCGGCCTCGGACGGGTCCAGAACGTCCGTCTGCACTGGTGCCAGGTGGCGGGTTGCGTGTTCGGTCACGACCAGTCCTCTTCGCCGTCCTCGTTGGTCGGAACGTACTCGTCGGGCGGGCCGCCGTGCGTCCAGGGCGTGTCCTCGCGGTCGGGGAACTTCGCCGCGCCGAACGAGCCGTCCATGAGGGAGGTGAAGCACACGCGGTCGCCGACCTGGGGGACGGCGCCCGGTTCAGGGGTGAGCTTGCGGCCCATCCCGCCCGTCAGCTCCAGCAGCACGGTGCCGTCGCCCGTCTCGATGATCTTCCCTTTGAGGGCGGGGCGGGCGGCGTCGCACACGGTCGTGCCGGGGTCGAGGCGGAGCGGGTCCCGCGTGCCGACGCGCAGGTGGGGGCGGAGCTTGGGGCGCTTGCCCGTCTCGTCGAGGCGGGTCGGGTCGCAGTCGGTGACGACGCCGCCGAACGCCTGGCCCGCCAGCCGGTGCTCGGCCATGACCAGGGGGTCGTCGAAGGCGCGCTGCGCGTCGTAGGCGTCCTGGGCGCGTTCGAGGTCGTGCAGCCGCCGCGCCGCGCGGACGGGCGGGTCGCGGCGCGCCTGCGGAAACGCCTCGCCGAACGTCTGGTGGTAGTAGGTGAAGGCGTCCCGGTCGCGCTCCCAGCGCCCCGGCACGCTCGCCCCCTCCGGCAGGGCGCGCAGGAGATCGACGGCCCGCCACATCAGGTCCCAGGTCGGGGTGAGCTGCCCGGCGAGGACGGTGCGGAGCCTCTCCTCGGCGCGGGAACCCGGGCCCGAACGGTCGTAGGCGGCGATCGCCGGAGCGAGGACCTCGTTGTCGAACGTGGGGTCGGTCGCCGGGCCCGCCGGGGGGCTGACGACGGGGTCTTCGGCGCGGGACGCGGCGGACGGGCCGTCCAGGCCGTCCGGCGGGTCGATCCAGCCCATCAGCGCGGCCAGGTTGCCGTCTTCCAGGGAGCTCTGGCCCGTCGCCCAGTGCAGCCGCAGCATTTCCGTCATCGCGCCCAGCAGCGACGAACCGGGATGGTCGTGCCGGTCGGCGAACCAGGTCAGCCACCGTCCGAGCACCGGGACCGCCGGGTCGACCGCGTACGGGCCCTCGGTGCTGCGGAATCGCGTGGAGCGTCCCATCAGGCGCAGGAACGCGACGCCGCCCCAGTTCGGGACGAGGAGCTGCGGCGCGTTCCCGTACCTGATGCGTTCCTCGCCGTCCTTGGCGGGCGGCAGTTCCTCCACGGCGCCGTGGCTCGTCTCGATGTGGTTCAGGACGAGCTTGGCGAAGTCGGCGGCGAACGCGAACCGCAGGTCGCGGTTGCGGGGCTGCGGCACGACCAGCAGCGCCGGATCGTCCCGCTCGCTCCCGGCCAGCACCGCCAGCGGCGCCGCCGCCTCCCCGGCGAGCTTCAGCGGGACCAGCACCAGCGGCGCGTCCGCCACATGGCAGTGCCGGACCGTCGCGAGCGGCTGTGCGACCCCGGCGGCCACCGCCTCCAGCCGGGCGAGCGAAGTCAACGCGCTCACCGCCGGATCACGCAGCCCCGTGCGCGGCGCCGTGCGAAGCACCGTGCACGCCTTCGTGCAGAGCGCCGTGCGTGCCTTCGTGCAGAGCGCCGTGCGCGCGTCCGTGCAGCGCTTCGGCGCGCAGCCGGGACGCCGCCCGCAACTGCTCGGCCGTCTCCGCCAGGTCGTCGGACGGCGTCAGCGACCCGTCCGCCAGCGCGAGCGCCGTGCCGATCGTGCCGACCCCGCCGAGATCGTCGCGGACGGACCGGCCGAGCGCGCCCGTCTCGCCGCAGGCCCGCGCCTCGTCCCGGCAGAACAGGGCCATCTCGCAGCCCGCCATGCACTCCGGCGCGTACCGCGCGTCCACCGCCCGGACGGACGCGTCGAGCGCCTCCCCGGGCTCGAACGTCAGATCGCCGGGCAGCTCCGCCAGGATCGCGTCGACGCGGGTGAGGCGCGCGAGCTGCCGTTCGAGGACGGCGAGCTGCGGCCGCACGTCCAGCGGCGTCGCCGACGGACGGTTCGAGAAGTTCTCCGGGCAGACGAGGAACACCTCGTGCGACACCCGCCCCGGATCATGCCCCAGCTCGGACACGAGGCGGCGCAGCGCCAGCACGTACACGGCCGACTGGCGGGCCGCCGCGGCGACTTGCTCCGGCTCGGCCTGCCCGTCCACGACGGCGAACGACTTGATCTCGACGACGTGCAGCCGTCCCGCGAGCTGGAACGCGATCACGTCCGGCTCCAGGTACGCGGGACGCCCGGCGATCTCCAGCCGCAGCAGCGGATGGTCGAACAGCGTGCCCTCGCCGGTCTCCAGCGCGCGGGCGAGGAGCCGGCGGGTGCGCGAGTGCCGCAGCTCCCGGCCCTCGTTCCCGGCGACCAGCTCCAGGTCGTCGTAGTCCACCTCGGGAATGTCGAGGCCGAGGCCGTCGCGGAGCAGCGTCAGGAGTTCGGCGCAGCCGTCCGCCTTCACCTGCGCCTCGAACGCGTTCCCGCGCGTGATCGCGAACCGCGACTGGCCGAACGGCGCGGGGAAGCCCAGCTCGCGCGCCACCGCGTCCTTGTCGACGCCGGCGGCGTCCAGCACGCCGCGGCGGGCGCAGCCGGGATTGGACGTCAGCGCGGCGATCGTGCGGGCGTCGTGGTTGCGCGGGGGCGCGGCGCCGCGCAGCCGGTCCAGGTCCGGCGCGGTGTCGGTCATCGGTCGGTCTCTCCACTGATCGCGGGGCTGGTGGCGGAGCTGCTCGCGGAGCGCCGCCCGGGGCGCCGTGCCGAGCCGGAGCCCCGCACGGTCCGGAGCCGGCCGCCGAAGAGGCGTTCCGCGTCGTCGAGCCGGTCCCGGGCGCGCCGGGCGGCGGACCCGCGGCGCCGCCGGTCGGCCTCCCGGTGCACGTCCAGCTCCGCCCGGGCGGCCTCGGCGAGCACGGCCGGATCGGCCGTACCGACCGTACCGGTCGCGGCGCCGGGAATGGTGGACGCGAAACGCCACAGCAGCCTCTGCACCGCGGGCGACGGCGTCCCGTGTCCGGCCGCGGCGTGCTCGGCGAGGCGGGCGGCGGCGGTGAGGAAGTCGGTGCGCGGGCTCAGCGGGCCGACGATCCGCCGCTGAAGCGGCCAGGTGCTCACAGCGAGGAGCCCGCGGGCGGGCGCGAGCAGGTCGGCGGTCAGCGCGGCGCACAGGTAGTACGGCCGCGCGTGGGGCGCGGTGCGGAAGGAGCGTTCCTCGTCGCGCCGCAGGCTCGTCAGCCGGGCCGACGGGATCTCGCCGGGGAAGAACGCCGCGTACACCGAGCCGATCAGCTTCGGCGCGGCGGGCGCGCCGATCAGGGTCAGCGCCTGGTGGACCCGCTCGCGGACCGGCAGCAGAGGCGCGGGCGTCCGCCCGGCGCGCGGCAGCCCGCGCCCCGCGTCGCCGCCCGTCCGGAGGTCGCCGCTCGTCTGGGGGTCGCCGCTCGTCTGGGGGTCGCCGCCGAGGACGGCGTCGTCCCACGCCTGTTCCGCCTCCCGCAGTTCGGCGCGCAGCTCGCGGGCCGTCCGCCGGTCGCCCGCCGCCATGGCCCGCCGCACGGCCGCGCGCAGCTCGGTGATGCGCGCCTCTGTTTCGCCCCCGTGGCTGCGCCCCGCCACCCCCCGGTGCTCATCGGGGGTCGGGACGCCGGGGGGCCGAGGCATGCGGCCGACAGTACAACCGCGTCCCGACACTTCCAGCCTTTTCCAGCTTTGGCGCGTCCTGGCCGAGGCGGGCCTGGCCGGACGCGGGCCCGGGCGGGGCGGGCTGGGTGGGGCGGGCCTGGCGGGACGGTCAGCGCGGTTTGCGCCACACGATGGAGTAGCGCCAGAGCAGGTGCCGCCGGAAGACGGCTCCGGGCAGCAGCCGCAGCGCCTCGTCGCGCACCTCGCCCCACGTCATGTCCGGATCGGCGACGGGGGCGCCGGGACCGCCGTCCGCGCGGCGCCGGTTGCGGAGCCGGTGGAAGCGGTGCGCGGGGACGCCCGCCGCCGCGTACGCCCAGTCGCGCAGTGTCCCGTTGCCGGCCAGGCCGATGACCACCAGGCTCCCGCCCGGACGGACGGCGCCGCGCATCGCCGTCAGGCCCTTGACGAAGTCCATGTGGTGGATCGCGGCGACGCTGCAGACGAAGTCGTAGTGGTCCTCGGGCAGGTCGTACTCCAGCAGCCCCGCCTCGACGAAGTCGACGTTGCCGACGCCCGCGCTCAGCGCCCTCGCCTTGCGGATCATCTCGGGCGACCGGTCGAGGCCGGTGACGTGCAGGGCGCGCGGCGCCAGCCGCCGCACGAGCAGGCCGTCCCCGCAGCCGACGTCCAGCGCCTCGCCGCATCCGCGCGGGACGCCGCGCAGCACGACGCCGTGGTAGTGCGTGTTGTGGTTCCAGTAGTCGTCGCTCATCGTCACCACCGGGGTCGTCGTCGCCTCCTGGTCAGGAGCGCGGGTCGCGGCGCAGGGGATGGCCGTCCGGGACCTCCACGATAACGATCTTGACGCCGTCCGGGTCCTCGATCCACATCTCGACCAGGCCCCACGGCTCCTCGCGCGGCTCCCGCGTGACGCGCGCCCCGGCCGCCGCGAGCCGCTCGTGCTCCGCCCGGACGTCCCGCACCTGCAGCCAGATCATGGGGGACGGGCCCGGCCCGCCGGCGCCGTGCCCCGACACCTCCAGGAAGCCGGGGCCGAGGAAGAACACGACGCCGGGCGAGGCGGCCGGGCCGAACTCGCGGTACACCGCGAGCCCGAGCACGTCACGGTAGAAGCCCTGGGTGCGTGCCGGGTCGACCGGGCGCAGCAGGATGCGGCTGCTCAGCACGTCCATGCCCGCCATCCTCGCCCCTGCCGCCCGGCCGCCCGGCGCCGCCACGCCCCGCCGGACCGATCAGGCCGCGGTCGGGCCGCGGTCGGGCTGGGATCCCGCTTTGCAGGACGTGATCAGGACGGGAAGCTCGCCCGGTAGGTGGCGGCCATGTCCTCGTCGCCGTGCCCCTGCTCTATGACGCGCCGGAGCCGCGTCCCCGACGCGTCGTTGACGTCCACCCGGACGCCCGCCGACTCGGCCGCGTCGTGGATCAGCCGGGTGTTCTTCTCCGCGTTGCGGACGGCGAAGCTCGGCGCGAAGTCGTCCGTGAGCATGGCCTTCATCTTCACCTGGAGGTAGACGCTGTCGAGCGGGCCGCCGGTGACGACCTCGCCGAACAGGGCCGGGTCGAGCCCGAGGCCCTTCGTCAGCGCCACCGACTCCGCGATGACGGACGTCAGCGAGATCGCGTAGCTCACGGCGGCGAGCTTGAGCCGGGTGCCGGCGCCGCTCGCTCCGTCCTCGTCCAGCCAGTGCGTCCTGGCCCCGACCGTGTCGAACACCGGGTCGAGGACGGTGCGCGCGTCCTCAGGCCCGGCCGCGAGGACGATCAGCTTCCCCTGTTCGGCGGGCTGCTTCGTCCCCTGGACGGGCGCGTCCGCGAACACGAGCCCGTGCTCGGCCGCGAAGGCCGCGAGGCGCGGCACGTCCTCGACGCCGACGGTGCCCATCTGCGCCCAGACCTGTCCGGGCCGGAGCCCCGGCGTCGCCTGCGCCAGCACGGACAGGGCCGTCTCGCCGTCGTTCAGCATCGTGATGATCACGTCGGCGCCGGCGACGGCCTCGGCGGGGGAGCCCGCCACGGTCGCGCCGTCGCCGGCGAGGGGTTCGGCGCGGGACCGGGTCCGGTTCCACGCCGTGACGCGGTCGCCGTCCTTGAGCAGGTTCCGGGCCATCGCCGCGCCCATGATCCCGGTGCCGAGCATCGCCACTGCGGTCATCGTCAACTCCTTTTAGACTGTGCAATCCAGAACTCTTACCCTACGCCGCGTCCCCACCCCGGCGAGGCGGTCCGCGCCGATCAGCCGAAGAGCCGGGCCGATCAGCCGGGGAGGCCGCCGATCCAGCCAAGCCAGTCCGCCGGGCGGCCGCGCCGGGTCAGCCGGGAGGCCGCGCCGGTCGGCCGGAGGGCCACACCGGTCGGCTGGGAGGCCAGCCGAGCCAGACGGCCGGGAGGCCGCGCCGGGTTGGCCGGGAGGCCGCGCCGGGTCAGCCGGGAGGCCGAGCCAGCCGAGCCAGTCGGCCGGGAGGCCGCGCCGGGTTGGCCGGGAGGCCGCGCCGGGTCCGCCGACCGGGAGGGACGCGGCGGTCAGGCGAAGGCGGGGCTCTCGCCGGGCGTGCCCGCGTAGTCGGCGGGGTCGGGTGCGGTGTACGGGGCGGCGAACGCGTCCAGGGTCCGGTCGAGCTGCGCCGACCACCAGGCCACCAGGGCCGCGGGGGCCGCGGGGCCGCGCGCGCCGGAGCCGTCCTCGCCCAGGTACCGGTGCCGCAGCGGCGCCACGTCACAGAGCCGCTCCCACCACTCGCGGTGCACCGCCGACTGGACCTGCCCGGCGTCCAGCGGGAACGCCGACCGGTGGCCGCGCACGAACGCCTGGACGCGGTCCAGGTCGAGCCCGCGCTCGTCGTCGCACGCGAACAGCCGCGCCGCCGCCCGCACGACCTCCCCGGCCACCGGACCGGTCGTGAGCGAGCCCCAGCCGAGAACGGCCGTGACGTTGCCCGACCCGCCGTACCGCAGATGCCCGGCGTGGAACGAGCCGTGCAGATGGCCGACCGTGCTGACCTCGATCTCCGGCGGCTGATGGTCGGCGAACTCGGCGAGCAGGTCGCGGCGCTCGCGCAGGCGGCGGCCGGTGAGCGCGTCGAAGTCGGTGCCGTCGCCGTCGTCCGGGACGTCCCGCAGCATCTCCTCGACGGCCGCGGACGCGGCGGCGGCGCGCGGCGTCGGGATCAGCAGGCTCTGCTGCACCGGCGGCGTCAGCTCGTCGAGCGCGGCGTGGAGGCGGCCGAGCAGCTCGCCGAGCGCCTCGCACTGGCCGAACGTGAGCTCCAGCCCGCCTCGCCCGCGTCCACCGACCCACGGATGCAGGACGTACCCGCGCCCGGCGGCGGTGACCAGCGTCCGGCCGCTGCGCGCCGGGATGGGCGCGAGGACCGGCAGGCCCGCCTCGTCCAGCGCGGCGGTGACGCCGTGCCGGAACAGCACGCGCCGGCGGTCGGGCTCGGCGTACTCCGTCAGGAAGAACGCGCCGTCCGCCGTGTCGACCCGCCAGCACCGGCGACCGGCCCTGACGTCGCCGACCGCGCCGGCGTCGCCCGCGTCGATCTCCCAGCGCCTCAGCAGCCGTGGCGGCGGTTCGGTGTCAGCACTCTGTGACGTCGGCACCCCGGCACCTCGGCTGCGTCGGACGGACGATGGCCGAATGAATGTTCTACAACGACGCTACACGCCCGCCCCGCACCGCGAAAGGGAAACCGCGCGTCTCAGACGCGTTCGAGGACGACCACGGGAATGTCGCGGCTCGTCTTCGTCTGGTACACGTCGTAGTCCGGCCAGACGGCCGTCATCTTCGACCACAGCGCGGGCTTCTCCTCCGGCGTCGCGGTCCGGGCCCGCGCGGTGAACCGGTCGCCCTTCACCTGGGCCTTCGCCTGGACGTTCTTGTACCAGAGCGGATCGTCGTCGGCGCCGCCCTTGGACGCGACGACAAGGTAGGCGCTCTCTTCGTGCCCCGCCTACTGCGGTACGGCCCTTGCGCTCGACCGCCGAGCCCCGGATCACCTTCCCGGGCAAACGCTCCGATTCCGGCCCTGCATACCCTGTTCTGGTGGACGAGGCTGAGGTGGCGCGGCGCTGCGCCGAGACGATGTACGCACGGGACAAGGTGGCGCAGGACCTCGCGATGCGGGTCACCGAGATCGCGCCCGGACGGGCCCGGCTGCGGATGACGGTCGGCGACACGATGGTGAACGGACACGGGATCGCCCACGGCGGCTACGTCTTCCTCTTGGCCGACTCCGCGTTCGCCTACGCGTGCAACACCCATGACGCGGTGACGGTCGCGGCGTCCGCGGACGTCGTGTTCGTCGCGCCCGCCCGCGCAGGGGACGTCCTGGAGGCGACCGCGGTGGAACGCGTCCGCTACGGCCGCAGCGGAATCTACGACGTGACGGTCCGCCGCGTCCCGGGCGGCGATGTCGTGGCGGAGTTCCGCGGCGGGAGCCGCAGCCGCGACGAGCCCGTCCTCGACCCGTCGTCCACCTAGCACCCCACCCGCCCCGCGCCCCCCGCGTCCTCCTGCGCTTCCCGCTCCGCCTCGCGCCCCCCGCTTCGCCCCGCGCCCGCCCGGTGCCCTCCTGCGCCGCTCGCTTCGCCTCGCGCCTCGCGCTCCGGTCCGGCGGACGAGAGAACCCCGGGTCGCTCGGGGGAGAGCGGGCCCGGGGTCGGGACGTACGCGGCGTCAGAGCTCGTTCAGGATGCTGCTGAGGTACTCCGCGGTCTTGTCGGGCCGCGCGGCGGTGATGCAGAGGTTGTTCATGGCGCGCATGTAGGTGTCGATGTCCGTCGGCTTGTCGAGGTAGAGCGCGCTGGTGAGCTGCTCCAGGTAGACGACGTCGGACAGGCCGGGCTCGGCGAACCGCAGAATCGTGAACGGCCCGCCCGCCGCGGCGTGGCCGCCGGCGCCGAACGGCACGATCTGCAGCGTCACGTTGGGCAGCTCCGACATCTCGATCAGATGCTTGAGCTGCTGCCGCATGACCTCGCGGCCGCCGAGCGGGCGGCGGACGACCGCCTCGTCCACGACGGCCCACAGCGTCGGCGCGCCCGGCGAGCTGAACCGCTTCTGCCGGATCGTGCGGAGCTGCACGCGCCGCTCGACCTCGTCCTCGGCGGCGTCGGAGAACCCGAGCCGGACGACGGCGCGGGCGTAGTCCTCGGTCTGCAGCAGGCCGGGGACGAACTGCAGCTCGTAGGCGCGCAGCAGCGAGGCCGCCTCCTCCAGGCCGAGATAGACCTCGAACCAGCTCGCGAGGACGTCGCCGTACCGGTGCCACCAGCCGGGGGTGTTGGCCTCCTTCGCCAGCTCCAGCAGCGTCGCGCGCTCGCCGGGGTCCGAGACGCCGTACAGGGTCAGCAGATCGGAGACGTCGCGCTCCTTGAAGCCGACGCGGCCGAGCTCCATTCGGCTGATCTTGGAATGCGAGCCGCGGATCTCGTAGCCCGCCTGCTCGGTGGAGATGCCGCGCGCCTCCCGCATCCGGCGAAGCTGAGCGCCGAGCAGAATGCGCAGCACGGTGGGCCCGCCGCGGCGGGGATAATCGATCAGCCGTCCGGCCGGATCACCTTCGGACGGAGGTGTAGGGGCAGCTGAATCCTGGGCCAAGGGGTCACCAGCCAGTCGACGGGTCTACTCGGTGCACTGAACGGCACCGCCCTATGTTAGAGGATGCGGCCGCCTTTTTGGGAAGTCTGAATTACGCGTCCCCGGCGTAAGGTCGCCTGTTCGGCGTGGGGCGGCCGGGCGGCCGGCGTCCGGTGCCGAGCCCATGGACACGGCCTGTGACCAGTGCTGCCGGTGGTCGAACGGCTGCGGAACGTGGCGTCCCTTGACTGCCCGGTCGGACGGGGCTGTCATTTCCCGGCGGGTCGTGCGCAAATGGACCGGCGTTGCCCGGCCGCGCCGCCGACCAATCGCGGGACTCGGCCATTTCGCGCGGCGCGGTTTCATCTCCGAATGAAGGACGCTCCGCATTCAGGTGAATATTCGGGGACCCATCGCCGAGCAGATCATGCCAGAACCGGGCGCGCCCCGGCGGCCGGAGCGGGGCGCGGGTGATGAAGCTCTCGTCGAATGCGGGTGAGTTCTGGGACGGATGCGGCGTTCACTGTTCAGAGAGGTGATCCGCGGTCGCCTCTCCGCAGAGGGGAACACACCGCGCAGCTGGGGGAATCATGAACGCGACCCGTGAGCGACCGGAGATCCGGTTCCTGACCTCGGGCGATGTCACGGCGCACGAGCGCGCGGCGGCGGGACGCGCCGTCCGGCAGGCGCTGGAGTCGGCGGGCGGCGTGACGTCCGTCCAGGTCACGCTGAGCGTCGTGGCCGACCCGTCGCTGCCGCGCCCGGCTTTGGCCCAGGCGGTCGCCGACCTGGACGGCCGTCTCGTCCGCGCCCAGGCCGCCGCGCCGCGCATCGTCGAGGCCATCGACATGCTCCGCGAACGCCTGGCGCTCCGGGCGTCCTCCCTGCAGGCGCGCTGAGCCTCCAGGCAGGCGCGCCGAGCGCCACCCCGCCCGGAACCACCCACGGCGGCGCCCCGAACCGGGACGCCGCCGTTCGCAACCCCGCCCGATCACCCGCCGCACCCGAGGCCGTCACCGCCCTCGCCGTCACTCCATGGCCCGCCGCTTCAGACGCCATCGGTCTCAGACGCCATCGGTCTCAGACGCCATCGGTCTCAGACGCCATCGGTCTCAGGCGTCGCGGGTCTCAGGCGTCACGGCGCGAGAGGACGAAGGCGCCGAGCACGAGCGGAACGAGCGCGTACGCCAGCATCACCGCCACCGCCGCGCCCGGGGACAGCAGGTTGCCGTAGATGGATTGGTCCGCGCTAAGCCCAGCGATCTGGTCGGGAAGCGCGCCGGGCATCACCGAACCGGCCCGCTCGTTCCACGGCTCCGGCAGGTGGTCGACCAGCAGCGGCAGGACGTGCCAAAGGACGACCACCGACACGAGCGCCCCCGCCGCCGAGCGCAGCAGCACGCCCAGCGACACGCCGATCAGCGCGAACACCGCCACGTACGTCCCCGCGACGGCGAAGACCGGCAGGTCGTGCGCGACGGACGCCCGCTGGTCGGGGAACGGCCGGTCGCCGACGACGAGCCTCGTCCCGAGGAACGCGCCGATCGACACGGCCTGCCCGCGATCAAGGCGACCGTCCCGACGACCGCGGCCTTGGCGGCGAGGACCGTGCCACGCCGCGGCATCGCGGTGAGCGTCGTGCGGATCATGCCGGTGCGGTACTCGGACGTGACGGACAGCACGCGAGGACGGCCATGCAGAGCGCCGCCCCCCAGCCGCCGAGCTGCTGAAGGGGACGCAGCTCGAAGTCGGCCCGCCGCTCGGCGGACAGACCGTCCCAGATCCGCGCCATCTGGACGGCCAGCAGCAGGACGACCACGAGGAACGCGGCCGCCGCCGCCAACGTCCAGTACGTCGAGCGGACGGACCGCAGCTTCCACCACTCGGCCGCAACCGCATCCCCCACCTCCCGCCACCTCCCGCCCTCGCGCCACCTCCCGTCTTCGCGCCAGTGCCTGTCTTCGCGGCAGCGCCCGTCTTCGCGCCAGCTCCCGACCGCGTGCCAGCGCCCGACCGCGCGGCAATTCGGGGCGTCGCGCCGGCGTGCCGTCTCGCGCCGACTCCCGGCATCGCGCGGGTGGCCCGGCCTGGGGTGCGCGTCGGGGGCGGGGCGGCGGCGCATCATGCGTCCCTGCGGATGAACGAGAGCGCGCCGATCCCCAGCGCGACGGCCACGTACACGCCCATGAGAATCGCCGCGAGCGGTGCGGACAGGACGCCGTGGTCGACCGACGAGCCGGGCGCGGCGGCGATCTGGCCGGGCAGCGCGTCCGGCAGCAGCGACCAGATCCGCTCGTCCCACGGGCCGGGCAGCACGCGCGCGAGGACGGGCAGCACGAACACCACCGCCAGCCCGATCGTGATCGTCGCGGCCGTGGAGCGCAGCACGGCGCCGAGCCCGAACGTGATCAGCGTGACCGCCGCCGTCGCCAGCGCCAGCCACAGCAGACGGGCCGCGTCGTCGGCCGCCGGGCCCTGGAACGCGGGCACCGGCCGGTCGCCCACGATCGCCTGCCCGGCCAGCGACCCGGCGGCCAGGCTCACCGCCGCGGCGACGAGCATCGTCGCCCCGACCACCCCCGCCTTGGCGGCGAACAGCGTCGGCCGCCGCGGCGAAGCGGCCAGGCTCGTCCGGTTCATCCCGGTCGCGTACTCGGACGTCAGCGCGAGCGCGCCCAGCACCACCGCGCACACCGGCAGCGCCAGGGCGAGCGGCTGCTCCGCCGGCGCCGTCTCCGTCGTCGCCCTCCGCGCCGCCGACAGGCCGTCCCAGTAGCGGGCCACGTACCACGACCACAGGACGCACAGCAGCGTGAACGCGGCGACCGTGCCGAGGACGGCGCCCGTCGAACGGACGGTCCGCAGCTTGTACCACTCCGCCGCCACCGCGTCGATCACGACGTCACCGTCCCCGCGCCCGCCGCCGCTCCGGCCCCGAACTCGGCGCTCTCGGCCGTCAGCTCCATGTACGCCTCCTCCAGCGACGCGCTGTGCGGCGTCACCTCATGCAGGGGGATGCCGTGCGCGGCGGTGGTGTCGCCGATCGCGGCGACGTCCAGCCCGGTGACCGTGAGCGCGCCGCCGGGCATGGACTCCACGGAGCCCCCCGCCCCGACGAGCACCGCCGTCAGGTCGGCCGGACGCGGCGTGCGGACGAGCACCCCGCGCCGGAACCGGTCGGCGAGCTCCCGCACCGACGTGTCGGCGATGAGCCGTCCCCGCCCGATGATGATCAGCCGGTCGGCGGTCAGCTCCATCTCCGTCATCAGATGGCTGGAGATCAGCACGGTCCGCCCGTCGGCGGCCAGCGAGCGCATCAGCTCCCGGATCCAGCGGACGCCGTCCGGGTCCAGGCCGTTCACCGGCTCGTCGAACATCAACACCCCCGGGTCGCCGAGCAGCGCCGCCGCGATCCCGAGCCGCTGCCGCATGCCGAGCGAGAACCCGCCGACCCGCTTCCGCGCCACCCCGGCCAGGCCCACCTGCTCCAAGACCTCCGTCACCCGCCGCGCCGCGATCCCGTTGCCGCGCGCCAGCCACCCGAGATGGTCGAACGCCCGCCGCCCGCCGTGCACGGCGCCCGCGTCCAGCAGCGCGCCCACCTCCCGCATCGGACGCCGCAGCGCCGCGTACCGGCCGCCGTTCACCAGCGCCGCGCCGGACGTCGCCGCGTCCAGCCCCAGCAGGACCCGCATCGTCGTCGATTTCCCTGCCCCGTTCGGCCCGAGGAACCCCGTCACCGTGCCCGGCCGGACCGTGAACGACAGCCGGTCCACGGCCGTCGTCGCGCCGTACCGCTTGGTCAGCTCGCGTACTTCGATCATGCCGTCGACGGTCGTACGGGACGGTCCCGCCGCACATCGGAACGCGGTCGGGGCTCCCGCGTCAGACCGTGCTCCGAGACCGTCCCGCCGCGTCCGACCCCGGTAGGACGCGCCCGTCCAGACCGTCCGGATACCGTCGTGACGTGGACGAATCCGAGCTGCGCGCCCCTCTCTCCCGGCGCCTCGGCCGGCGCCGCCTCATCGGCCTGGACGCCGTCGCGGCCGTCGTGTACACGCTCGCCCTGCTGGTGTTCGCCGGGGACACGGACGTCTCCGTGCTCCTGGCCGTCCCGTTCGCCGCCGCGACCGGGCTGCCGCTCGCCGCGCGGCGGATCTGGCCCGTCCCGGTCTTCGCCGCCGTCCTGTCCGTGTCGACCGCGACGCTGCTGCTCGGCCTGCCCTGGGACTTCTTCGCCGCCGCCGCGTTCGCCCTCTACCCGGTCGCGCTCACCCGCCGCCGGCGCCGCTGGATCCCCACGCCGCTGATCGGCACGGTCAGCGGCGTCCTCATCCTCGCCAGCGCCACGGTCGGGCCGACGGACTGGCACGCCGTGATCATCGGCAGGTCGCTGCTCGGCGCCGCGCTGCTCGGCGCGTCCTGGTCCCTCGGACGCGGCGTCCGCGAACGCCGCGCGCACGCCGCGCACTCCGCCCGGCAGCTCGCCGACCAGGCCGTCTCGGACGAACGGCTCCGCATCGCCCGCGAACTCCACGACGTCGTCGCGCACAGCATGAGCCTGATCGCCGTCAAGGCCGGCGTCGCCGTCCACGTCGCCGAGGCCCGCCCGGACGAGGCCGTCGACGCCCTCCGCGTCATCGAGACCGCCAGCCGCGGCTCCCTCGCCGAGATGCGGCACCTCCTCGGCGTGCTCCGCGGCGGTCCCGGCTCGCCCGGCGACGCCGGCGCCGACCTCGCCCCGTCCCCGGGCCTCGCCGACCTGACCGGCCTCGCCGAGCGCGCCGCGATGGCCGGCGTCCACGTCGACCTGCACGTGGACGCCGAGGACCTCCCCGAAGGCGTCGCCCTCTCCGCCTACCGCATCGTCCAGGAGGCGGTCACCAACGTCGTCAAGCACGCCGCGCCCGCCCGCTGCCGCGTCCGCGTCGAGGCCCACGGGCTCCGCGTCCGCATCGACGTCACCGACGACGGCCCCGGCGTGCGTGTCCTGCCCGGCGGGGACGGCCACGGGCTCATCGGCATGCGCGAACGCGTCACCATGTACGGCGGGGACTTCACCGCCGGACCCCGTCCCGAAGGCGGCTTCGCCGTGTCCGCCGCCTTCCCGTACGAACCCTAGGAGCCCCTTGGAACTGCGCGTCCTCGTCGCCGACGACCAGGCCCTGGTGCGGGGCAGCTTCCGCGTCCTCCTCGACACCGCGCCCGGCCTGCGCACCGTCGGCGAGGCCGGCACCGGCGCGGAGGCCGTCGAGCTGGCCGACCGCGAACGCCCCGACGTCGTCCTCATGGACGTCCGGATGCCCGAGATGGACGGGATCGAGGCGACCCGGCGGATCTGCGCCGACCTCCCCGGCGTCCGCGTCCTGATCCTCACGACCTTCGACCTGGACGCCTACGTGTACTCGGCGCTCCGCGCCGGGGCAAGCGGCTTCCTGCTCAAGGACACCCCGCCCGCCGACCTGCTCTCCGCCGTCCGCGTCGTCGCCTCCGACGAGTCCCTGCTGGCCCCTTCGGTGACCCGGCGGCTGATCGCCGAGTTCGTCCGCCGTCCCGGGCCCGTCCAGCCGTCGCCTCCCGGCCTGGACGGCGTCACCGACCGCGAACGCGAGGTCCTCGCCCTCATCGCCCGCGGCCTGTCCAACGCCGAACTCGCCGAACACCTCCACCTCAGTCCCGCCACCGTGAAGACCCACATCGGACACCTCCTAGCCAAACTCCAGGCCCGCGACCGCGCCCAACTGGTCATCGCCGCCTACGAATCCGGCCTGGTCCGCCCTGCCTGACCCTCAGCGAAGAGCCACAGAACACCAGCCCGCAGCTACCAGGGAGCACAAGCGACGCGCCCAGAGAATCCGTTCCGCATCCAAAGGAGGACGAACCCGGCAGGAGGCCCGAGCTGCAGCCAGAGGAGGACCGGGCTGCGGCTGGAGGGGGACCGGGGACAGCGGCCAGAGGAGGACGGACGCGGCTAGAGGAACAACGGGCAGCGGCTAGAGGAGGACGGGGGCGAGTCGTTCGAACTCGTCGGCGGACGATGCCAGGTCCGGAGTGAACACCGTGACGCACACGTGGTCGGCGCCCGCGTCCAGATGGTCCTGGACCCTCTCGCAGATGGCGTCGTCGTCGCCCCAGTTGAAGCAGGCGTCGATGACCTCGTCCGAACCGCCGCCGGACAGGGCCGCGTCCTCGTAGCCGAGATTCTTCAGCGAACGGGTGTACGGCGAACCGGGAAGGTCCAGCATCTGCGTCCCGCGCGCGATGCCGCGCGCCTTCTCCGGGTCCGTCTCACGGATCGCGGTCTGCATGACGACGAGCAGCTTGTCCGGGCCGAGCCGCTCGCGGGCGAGCCTGGTGTGCTCGACGGGCATGGCCGCCGGGAGCGCGCCGTCCGCCTTCTCCCGCGCCAGGCCCTGCATCTTCGGGCTCAACGCCGCGAGGAGCCGGGGGAACGGCACCTCGGGCACCGGCGCGGCCGCCACGGACGCGTCCATCCCGTCGAGATAGTCGCGCATCCGGCCCAGCGGACTCGTCCATTTCTGCCCGCTCTGCTCGACGAGCGCGCCCATGCTGACGCCTACGCCGAGCGCGAGTCGTCCCGGATAGGCGTCGGCCAGCACGGAGGCGGCGCCCTGCATGGTGGCCGGATGCCGCGCCCACAGGTTCGCGATCGCGGACCCGAGCACCACCCGCCGCGTCGCGGCGAGCATCACGCTGAGCTGCGTGAATACCTCGCGGCCCCCGATGCCCTCGTTCACCCAGATCGTCCCGTAGCCCGCGTCCTCGACACGCCGTGCCGCGCGCCGCCATTCCTCGGCGGGCGCGATCGGGGTCACGAGGCCCACGCCGACCCGTCCCAGCCTCTTCCTCGCCTCGTCCACAACCGTCATCGGCTCTCCTATAATCGGAACGTTCAACCCGCTTCTAAACGGTAGCGGAACGAGCGCCCCGCTTGTCAACCCGCGGAAGGAAGGACGCCGTGACCGCCTCCCCGCAGCGCGCCGACGCCCGCCGGAACCGCGACCGCATCCTCCAGGCGGCGTTCGAGGCGTTCGCCGCTGACGGCCGCCTGGTCCCGCTCGACGAGATCGCCCGCCGCGCCGGTGTCGGCGCCGGGACGGTCTACCGCAACTTCGCCACCAAGGAGGCCCTGTTCAAGGCCGTCGTCGCCGACCGCATCGAGCGCATCATCGACGAGGCCCGCGCCCTCATCGCCGCGGACGACGACCCGGCCGAGGCCTTCTTCGGCTTCCTTGCCTGGGTCATCGAACGCGCGATGTACAACCACGCCCTCTGCGACGCGCTCGCGATGGACATGGGGACGTTCGACAAGTCAGGCGAGGACGCAGAATTCACCCTGGCCCTCGACGCTCTGCTCCGCCGAGCCCAGACCGCCGGCGCGGTCCGCCCGGACGTGAGCGTCCAGGACGTCCGGACACTCCTGGTCGGCGCCATGCTCATGGAACGCCTTCGCCGCCGCGACGGCCCTCCGGGCCGCATGGCGTCCCTGGCCTGCGACGCGCTTCGCCCAGAAACGAAACGCAACGAAACACTTGCCCGTAACGAAACCCGATGCGAGTTCTGTGCGACGCCGCTCACGCCCGCCGTCACAGGCCGTCCCGCCCGCTTCTGCAGCGCGTCCTGCCGCCAGAAGGCGCACCGCCGCCGCACAAAACGCACCTGACCTCTCGAACCCACACCGCAACGCACCCCGAACCACCCAGTCCATCACCACGCCCCACGCGCACCACGCCACAGACGAGCCTTCAGTCGCCCACCCGAAATTTGCGTTACGAGGAATTTACGCGATCTAACAGCGGCTAAGCGCAAACGGCCTCCACCTCATGTTTCACAATGCAGGGGTGCCGCCGATCCCATGGTGCGCTCAGAGCCAAGCTCAGATCCGGTTACCCGCCGCCATCCGGTGACAATTGCGCCCTCGGCAACCTGAAGGACGGGCCGCCTGCCTCGCGCATTCGGCTCACGATGAGAAACGAAATCCACGCCGTAAGCACGGAGCGGCCTAGGCTCGATTGACCCGGCACCTCCGGTACGGATGGCGCACGACTTCGCGACGCATCGACATCTGCGCACGCCCGTCGGCACTCGAAAATGAGTTGAGTATCGTCCCCGTCTTGGGGGAGCGTGGCCGCACCATGCGAACACGCGAGATCCGGGCCGTCTATGACCGCGACACGATCACCGTCTACCAGGCGTACGCCCCGCAGATCGGCCGTCCAGCCGCGGAGCACGGCACATTCGTCCCCCCGTTCTCCCGGAACCGCATGACGTGGATAAAGCCGTCGTTCCTCTGGTTGATGGCCCGCAGCAACTGGGGCCGCAAGCCCGGACAGGAGACAATCCTCGCCGTCCGGATCACCCGGGCCGGTTGGGAGGAGGCGCTTGCCCAGGCCGTCCCCACAGATCCGGACCGCCGTGTCTTCCGCAGTTCCGACGAATGGCGCCGCCGGTTCGCCGGGGCGCTCGTCCATGTCCAATGGGATCCCGAGCGTTCCCTGCAAGGACGAAAACTGGAGGCGCGCAGCATCCAGATAGGCCTGAGCCGGCACATCATCGACCGTTACGTCGACGACTGGATCCGCGACATCGAGGACTGCACTCCCAAAGTCCGCAGAATCCACCGGACGCTCCAGGAAGGGCGAACAACCCAGGCTCGGGCCCTCCTCCCCAAGGAGCGCGCGTACCCTTTGCCCGCCCCCCTCGCCCATCACCTCGGCGCGGACTGACGGCATTCGCTCAATTCAGGAGGACGCCAGCCGGGTGCGGTATTCCTCTAGGCGTTCGGCGAGTTCTCGCGGTCTGCTGAGCGCCACCGCGTGCCCGCCGGGCATCTCGTCCACCGGTATGCCCAGCCGTTCGCCCACCACGCGACGCTGGAACTCGAGCGGAAAGAAACGGTCGTCCCGCCCCTGGAGAAAGACGGTCGGCGTGCTCGGCCACCGTTGAAGCGGCCACGGCTCCATGAACGGCTTCGACGACTGCGGCGGCTCGCCCTGGGCGAACGCCTCCGCCGTCACCTCCGGTGGGACGTCGTGGAGGAAGCTCTCCTTGACGTCCAGCTCCGCGGAGAGGGTCCGTCCCTCAAGAGCCGCGAAGTCGGCCATGGCCTGTGCCTGGCCGGTGTTGTCCCACCAGGCGCCGCCCGTCTCGCCGGGGACCGGCACCATGGCGTTCAGCATGACCAGCAAATCCACCGGCACCCGTTCGCAGACGATCGGGGCCGTGAAGCCGCCCATGGACTGAGCCACCAGGATCACGTCTGCCCGGCCGCCGATCGCCTCCACCACGGCGTCGGCGTACTCGCGCAGCCCCGCCGAATCGTCACCGGTCGGAAGGTCGACGGCCACGACGTCGTGGCCCCGAGCCCGCAGCTCCGGGACGAGCCGGTGCCAGTACCACGCCTGCCCTCCCGCGCCGGGGATGAGTGTGTAGGTCGCCATGGGCCTCCGTCCTTGCACCTCGCCGGGGTGCGACGATACCGGCAGCACCCCCACATTCATAGCATCTGCTCCTACTTTAGGAGTAAGATCTGTTGATGGCCGGACGCAGGACATATGACGATCCGTGCGGCATCGCGCGCGCGCTCGACATGGTCGGGGAACGATGGGCGCTGCTGGTCGTCCGCGAACTCCTCCTCGGACCGAAGCGGTTCGCCGCGCTGCACCGGGGTCTGGCGGGGATGAGCCAGAACGTCCTGTCGCAGCGCCTGCGCGACCTCGAACAGGCCGGGGTCGTCCGCCATCGGACGCTCGGACCTCCCGCCAGCGCCCGGGTGTACGAACTGACCCCTCGCGGCCTGGACCTCGAACCGGTCCTGTTCGCCCTGGCGCGCTGGGGCAGTCGCAGCCCTCTCGACGTGACGCCCACCGCCGAACTGAGCGTGGACGCGATGATGCTCGCACTAAGAACGACATTCGACCCGACCGCCGCTTCAGGCCTGACCGCCCGCCTGGCCCTGCGGTTCGAGGACGACCTCTTCGCAGCGGAGATCGATTCCGAACGGTTCCACGTCGCTCGCGCGGAACAGCCACCGCACGCCGACGCCACGCTCACCACCGACGTCACCACATTCAGGACCCTGGTCTTCGGCGGCCGCCCACCGGCGGAACCCATGAGATCCGGCGAACTCCACCTCGACGGCGACACCACCCTCGCGACACGATTCCTCACCTGCTTCCGTCGCCCTCCGACCACCCCCGCACCCGTCGCGGACTCCATCTAAAAGCGGAGGACACGCAGTCCCCCACGCCATCGCAAACGCTCCAGGCCGTCACCACCAGCCGCCCGACCAACCCGCCACCCCGTCCAACGCGCCGCCTCGGCCAACGCGCCGCCTCGGCCAACGCGCCGCCTCGGCCAACGCGCCGCCTCGGCCAACGCGCCGCCTCGGTCAGCGCGCCGCCTCGGCCAAGGCGCCGCCCCGGTCAGCGCGCCGCCTCGGCCAAGGCGCCGCCCCGGTCAGCGCGCCACCTCGGCCAACGCGCCGCCCCGGTCAGCGCGCCGCCTCGGCCAAGGCGCCGCCCCGGTCAGCGCGCCACCTCGGCCAACGCGCCGCCCTGGTGAACGCGCCGCCTTGCTCAGCGCGCTGCCCTGGTGAACGCGCCGCCCTGGTCAGCGCGCCGCTCCGGTCAGCGCGCCGCTCCGGCCAAGGCGCCGCTTCGGTCGGCGCGCCGCCGCGGTCAGCGCGGCGCCCGCCGACCCACCCGCAAGGCGCTCTCCCGACGCGTCGCCATGTGGGCGTGTCTCACTCCTTCAGGCGGAGGACGGTGCGGTTCGAGAAGCCTCCGCGCGCCGCCGCCTTGGCCGAACGCTGCTCCTCCAGTTCGCCCGGGGTGACTCCATGAAGTGCCGCAAGGGCGTGGACGACCTCCAGAAGGTCAGAGAGCTCGGCGGGGTCTCCGCTCGCGACATACTCACCGGCCTCCTCGTAGAGCTTGGCGCGCAGCAGTCCGGCGTGCTCGTCGGGTGGGGCGGTGCGGGTCTCCGGCAGCCGTCCGTCCACCCTGATGATCTCGGGTACGCGGTCCCGGACGAGTTTCTCGGCGCGTCCGGAGCCCGCCCTGGTTTGGTGCGCCGTGGCGCCGTGGCGGCGGTCCAAGGACTGGATCCACTTCACCGCGACCGCCGCCGTCTGGACGAGCTCGGTCCGAAGAGCGCTGGGATCCGATTCGGCGAGTGCTTCGAAGAACTCCTCGGTCAGAATATGCCGCCACGTCAGCTCTCCACGTGACCAGGCCGCGGCGCATTCCCGTTTTGCCCTCTCCGCACTTTCGGCGAACTCGGGCCCGCTTCCATCGGGGAACTCCTGGACGCCCCACATCCGATCCTGGGCATCCCGTTCAGCCGCGACGTCCGCCAGCACTTCCGCCAACGACCCCGGCGCTCGATCGTTCTCCATGCCGGCCGACGCTAGCGCCTCAGGGCCCAGGCTCATCACCCGCCGGGCGCCGCAGACCCTGCGGCGAGTCGGCGCGCCCGTGGGACAGGCCGTCACGTTGGGGCGGCGTGGTCGGCTTCGCAGCTGAGGAGTTCGTGCAGGACGGGAGGGAGTTCGTCCCAGAGCCACTCGTTCAGCGTGCCGGGGAAGCCCGCCGGCGGTCGGATGGCCAGGCGGTTGGGGGCCGCCTCCGTCAGGTGTATGGAGAGGGGCCCGTCGTCCCACATCGGGTCGCGGTTTCCCCAGTACGCCGCGAAGTCGATGCTCGTGAGCAACAGTTCGGCGGGCAGGGTGTGCTCGCCCGGATGCCTGCCCAGGGGGAGCAGCCGTTGCGCGGTCGTGCGGAGGACGTTGAGCGCGGCCAGGTCATGCGGGCAGGCGACGCCGGTGATCTCCAGTTCCGGCAGCCCGAATCGGTGCAGGCCGCGGGTGGTGAGCTCGACGCAGGCGCAGCCGTCGATGTCGTCCTCCTCGGCCGTGCAGCCGCCGGAGTTCCGGTAGGGCGGCAGCGAGGCGCCGAGCCAGCCGTCGGCGAGGACGAACTCGTCGAAGCGTCCGAACGGCACGATGGGCTGGACCTCGGTGGAGGCGAGGTCCACGGGGACGCCGCAGAGTGATTCGGCGATCGTCATGGCGGCGGCGCGGGCGAGGTGCGGCCCCGACGGCAGGTCGCTGACCGGCAGGACGGACGTGACGCCGACATGGCGCGTGGCCTGCCGGACCCGGTCGGCGTCGTCCTCGTCGGCGCCCGTCACACCGCTGAGGTCCCACGGGGAGTCCGCCGCGGGGTGGCAGGTCAGGGCGAGGCGGGGCGTGCCGAGTCGGATCGACACCGCCGCGGCGAACGGGCCGGGGAGCCGCCGCAGGATCGCCGCGGGGAGGTCGCCGGGGTCCCTGTCGGTGGCGACGACGAAGCCGGCGGACGTCTCTTCGGGAACGGTGATCGTGACGGGCATGGCGGTCTCCTCGGGCCTTGAACCGGCTGGTGGAGTCCAGCTTCGAGGAGATTCGCGAGCGGAAGAAGGGAAAGCGAACTCTGTGGATAACCTCCCGGGGAATAATCGGGAATGTCAGAATAAAGGCGATCAGAATGCGCAGGGCAGGGCTTTGATCCCGTTGATGAAGCTGCTGCGTTGCCGGACCGGCGCCTCCGTGGCGTGAAGATTCGGCAGACGCGTGTACAGCTCGCGGAGCAGCACCGTCACCTCGCGGCGGGCCAGGTGGGCGCCGAGGCAGAAATGCGGTCCGGGGGACCCGAAACCCACGTGCGGGTTGGGGGAGCGCGTTATGTCGAACACATGGGGATCCTTGAACACGTTCTCGTCCCGGTTGGCCGAGTTGTAGTAAAGGATCACGCGGTCGCCCGAACGGTAGACGTGGCCCTGCAGTTCGTGGTCGCGGGACAGGGTGCGGCGCATCCACGTCACCGGCGAGGCGTAGCGGACGATCTCCTCGACGGCGCTCGGCAGCCGTCCGTCCAGGTCGGCGACGAGAACGTCCCTCTGGGCGGCGTGCTCGGTGAGCAGGGCGACGGCGTGGGACAGCGCGTTGCGGGTCGTCTCGTTGCCGGCGATCACGAGCAGGGCGAAGAAGCGCCCGAGGTCGCCGTCGTCGAGGGCCTCGCCGTCCACGTTCGCGTTCGTCAGCGCGGTGACCAGGTCGTCGGCGGGCTTCTCGCGGCGCAGCCGGCCGAGGTCGGCCATGAGCCCGTGCAGGTAGGAGAATTTCTCGGCGAGGATGGTCGTGCGGTCTCTGCCGTCCGCGCTGACGTAGTCCGGATCACCGACGGCCAAGACGAGGTTGGTGGCGTCGATGACGTCGTCGTATTCCGAGTCGGGGATGCCCATCATCGAGCAGATGATTTGCAGGGGCATCGGTAGGGCGACGTGCTCGACGAAGTCGCAGGGTCCCCGCTCGGCCAGTTGGTCGACGATGCGGCGTGCCAGGGCCGCGACGTCTCCGGTGACCCGTTCGATCAGCCGCGGTGTGAAGGAGCGGGAGACGATCCGGCGGAGCCTGGCGTGCCGCGGATCGTCCATGCTGATCATCGAGCCGACGTACTCGGTGAGCTGGGGCGGCGGATCGACGAGGCCGACGGCGGTGGGCGCGGAGCTGAACACCTCCGGTTTGCGGCTCGCCTCCGCCACCTGCTCGTACCGGGTCAGCGCGTAGAACCCGGGCCCGTCAGGCATGGGACAGAACACCGGCCTGTCCTCCGCCCGGAGCGCGGTGAAGAACTCGTCCCGCTCGGCTTGGGGTTTCGCCCAGAAATCCAGGCTCGACAGCTTCTTCTCGACAAGGGAGGGCATTCGTGGGAGCCGCCTTCCGCTGGGGAGTCGCCGCCTTCAGGCTAACCCGGCTGACCCCAGAACGCGGTCAAGAGCGGACGGGTTCGCGAACCCGCCCGCTCTACGCGCGTGACGCTGAAAGCCCGCCCCACAGCCAGATACGCGGCCTGGGGGCGGGAGCCTGTCAGCGGGCGGACGCCTCCACGTAGTGGCGCTCGCCCGGCCCCACGTACACCTGGCGCGGACGGCCGATCTTCGTGGACGTGTCGTTCATCATCTCGCGCCACTGGGCGATCCACCCGGGCAGCCGTCCGAGCGCGAACAGCACGGTGAACGCGTTGGTGGGGAAACCCATCGCCTTGTAGATGACGCCGGTGTAGAAGTCCACGTTCGGGTAGAGCTTGCGCTCGACGAAGTAGTCGTCGCTCAGCGCGACCTCCTCCAGGCGCATGGCAAGGTCCAGCAGCGGGTCGGATTTGCCGAGAGCGTCCAGGACCTTGCCCGTCGCCTTCTTCACGACCGCGGCGCGCGGGTCGTAGTTGCGGTAGACGCGGTGCCCGAAACCCATCAGCTTGACGCCGGGCTCCTTGCGTTTGACGCGTTCCACGAACGAGTCGACATCGTCCCCGCTCTCGTGGATGCGCTCCAGCATCTCCAGGACGGCCTGGTTGGCGCCGCCGTGCAGCGGGCCGAACAGGGCGTCCACCCCGGCTGACACGGACGAGAAAAGGTTCGCCTGGCTGGACCCGACCAGCCGCACGGTGGACGTCGAACAGTTCTGCTCATGGTCGGCGTGCAGGACGAACAGCATGTCCAGGACGCGCACGATCTCCGGGTCGATCTCGTACGGCTGCGTTGGGAGCCCGAACGTCATGCGCAGGAAGTTCTCGATGTACCCGAGGGAGTTGTCCGGGTACAGCAGCGGCTGACCGTTGGACGTCTTGTACGCGTAGGCCGCAATGGTGGGGAGCTTGGCGATGAGCCTGACGCTCGACTGGTCGACCTGTTCGGGGTCGAAGGGGTCGAGGCTGTCCTGGTAGAACGTCGACAGCGCGCTGACCGCCGACGACAGCACCGCCATCGGATGCGCCCTGCGCGGGAAGGCGGAGAAGAACGCGCGGAACTTCTCGTCGAGCAGCGTGTGATTGCGGACGTGGTCGGTGAACTCGCTCAACTGGTCGGGTGTCGGCAGCTCGCCGTAGATCAGCAGGTAGGCGACCTCAAGGAAGGACGACCGCTCCGCAAGTTCCTCGATCGGGTAGCCCCGGTAGCGCAGGATGCCCGCCTCACCGTCGATGTAGGTGATCGCCGACGTGGTGGACGCGGTGTTGGTGAAGCCGGGATCGAGCGTGACGTGACCGGTCTCCTTGAGGAGGCTGCCCACGACCAGTCCCGAGGGGCCCTCGGTCGACTCGGTCACCTCCAGGGGCATCCGGCCGCCCGCGTGGCCGAGCTCGAAATCCGACATGCGCGCTCACTCCCAACTGCGTCCAACACCTGCGTAGATGTTCCGCTCGTCATCGTATCCAGGTGATCACACACGCCGATCGGCGGCCGCCTCGTTGACGGCGGGCGCGCGCGGGTGGTCCGGTGGATCCATGTCCGGACACACCGCCACTGAGCTCGCCGCCCGCGCGCGCCGCCAGATCGCGGACGCGACGACCCCGAACCGCTTCGTCGACGTGCTGGAATCAGGCGGGATGCCCCGGGAACGCCTGATCTGGCTGGCCGCGGAGGAGTACCGGATCGTCGGCAGCGATCGGCGGAGTTTCGCCTTGCTCGCCGCGCGGTTTCCCGAAGCGCCCGCCGGTGAGCTGTTCCTCGGGCTCGCGCAGGGCGAGGGACGGGCGCTGGCGCTCCTCGACGACTTCGCGGCCGCGCTCGGCGAAAGTGACGAGAATCTCAGCGCGTACGAGCCGAGACCGTTCGCGCAGGTCTATCCGGCCTACCTCGCGCAGAGGGCGGCCTTCGGAACCGCGAGCGAGGTGGCTCTCGCCATGCTGGCCAACCTGGAGGAGTGGGGCGCGTACTGTTCCCGTACCGCGCGAGCCCTCCGGGCCCACTACGGCTTCCAAGAGAAGGACGTCGGGTTCTTCACTTTCTTCGCCGGGTCACCGCCCGGCTTCGAGGAACAGGCCCTGGACGTCATCGCTTCCGGTCTCGCCTCCGGAGACGACCCGGAAGAGGCCGTCCGCGCAGCCCGCCTCTTGCACGCGTACGAGACCGCCTTCTGGGACGCGCTCGTGGACGGCTTGCCCTGAGACAGACCGCAGTGTGCACAGGCCTAGCCTTGGGCTTGGCGCAGGCGCCTCGTGAAGACCCTTGCCCGCACCCACCGGCGTGACCTCGCGGAGGCAGCAAGAGACTCCCTACCGCGGCCTTGCGGGAGTCCTCTCCCAGGCCCTTATCCGTGCGGTTCGCGGAGAGTGGGGAGTTCCGCAGTGACCTCGACCAGCGTCCGCTCCTGCACACCGATCAACTGCTCGACGTCTACAGGGGGCCACTCCTCGCCGTAGTGAGCGTCCAGCAGCGTGGACAACGCGACGAGGACCTGCTCCGGCGACGGACGTTCCCCAGGCTCCTTCACCAGGCAGCGTGTCACCAGCCCGCGCATGGGATCGGGCAGCCGGTCGAGGTCCGGTGCACGATGGACGATTCGGGCGCGCACCTTGTGGCCGGTCCCGAACGGTGCCGCACCGGTCGCCGCGTACACGAGAGTCGAGCCGAGGGAGAACACGTCGCTCTGCGGGGCGACGGGGTCGCCGAGAGCCTGCTCCGGGGACATGTACGCCGGCGTCCCCAGAATCTCCGTCCTCGACAGAGGCAGCGCGTCAAGCGGCCGGGCGATGCCGAAATCGATGACCCTCGGCCCGTCCGAAGCGAGCAGGACGTTCGACGGCTTCAAATCCCGGTGGACGATCCCCGCGCGATGGATGGCGATCAGAGCCTCGGCCAGCCCGGCGCCCAACTGGCACGCGGCCTGTTCGCGGAGCGGACCCTTTTCCTGGACGACCTTGGAAAGGCTCACGCCCCGGATGTACTGCGTCGCCAGCCACGGCTGGTCCGCGTCCGGATCGGCGTCGACGACGGGCGCCGTGTAGAAGCCGCTGACCGACTGCGCGGAGGTCACCTCGCGGCGGAACCTCGCCCGCCATCTGGGATCGTCCAGGAGCTCCGGCCGGATGACCTTCACCGCGACCAGCCGTCTGCTCTGCGACGCCCCGAGGAACACCTCGCCCATCCCACCGGAGCCGAGCCGCGCGACCACGCGGTACGGGCCGATCTTCTGCGGAAGCTCTGACTGCATGGATATCCGATCATGCTGGGGCGCGCTCAATCGTGTCATGCCCTCGCCGCTCGTCCGACCGGATGGCCCTTCACGTCCAGGGAAGCGCACTCCGTTCGGCCCAATAGATTTCGGGTGGGACGCTCAGGCCGGCCAGGACGTCGAGGTCGTCGTCGAGCGACACCTCTGCCGCAGCGAGGTTGGCGGCTAGCTGTGCGGGACTGACCGGGCCGATGAGAACCTTGTCCGCCCATGGCCGGCTGAGGGCTGCGGCAAGCGCCAGCGCGTCGGGCTGGACGAGGTTCTTCGCCGCAACGTTCCGTACGCCCGCAGGCGGCCGTGTGGCCAGTCTTCCGTTGGCCAGCACCTCCTTGAGCAGCACATGCATGCCCACACCATGCGCTTCGCGGAGGGCCTCCCCGGCGGAGGTCTCAAGGATGTTCCACGTCGACTGGACGGTACTGAAGAGCCGCTGCCCGGACACTTCCAGCGCCATGGCGCGACGGATCGTGTCGGCCTGCCCTGGACCCGACGTGGAGAAGCCCACCCGGACACCGTCCGCGGCCGCTTCCGCAACAACGGCCTGTAGCCGCGCGTCCTTGAACAAGGGGCTCTCTTCGGTGAGCGAATGCACCTGGTAGACGGAGAGATATCCGTTGAGAAGAGCGCGTGTCTCCTCATATTGGGCCTCGTAACGGTCGAGACTGTGCTCCTTCACCTCGTGCACTGGCGCGTCGGTCTTCCATTCGCCGACGTAGGCGTATCCCCACTTGCTCGATACCGTCACGTCTTCTGGGGCCCGTGCGGTGAGCCAACCACCGAGGAACTCCTCGGCCCTGCCGTACGACCGCGCCGCGTCCACCCACCGGATGCCGGCCGCGTAGGCCGCGTCGAGGACGTCCCAAGTCGCCGCGCGCATCCGCTCCACGCTCCGGTGACGCGGCAATTCGTCCGCTCGGCCCACGTTGATGTACGCCGGCCGCCCAAGCGCCGCCAGCCCGATCCCGAGCCGCTGTATCGCGTTCATCCTCACAGCCTGGCACGCCGAACTCCGCATACAAGTTAAGAAATGCACTGATAAGACATGACAAATCGCCCACCGGGTTATCCACAGAACCAAGTTCTTGCGCCCTTCGCAGGCCCCGTGGGCGAAGCTAAGTCGAGTCAACGTCCATCGCCGAAAGAAAGGCACGGCAATGCCCGCACAGATCACTCGTGACCAATACGGGGCCAACCAGTTCGCCGGCCGTCTCGGGCTCGCCCGATGGCAGATGCGCGTCGGCCGGGAGCACGGCATCATTCCGGCGCCGGATCTCGACGGCGAGCGATGGTCCGCGAGCCTCGCCGAGGAGTGCCGGGGACGCGGCGAGCACGTCATCGCACGATTCGGCGACGACCCGCCGATCGGATCCGCCCGGGCCGCCGCGAGGCTGGCCGCGCGACTGGGCCTCGACGTCGAGCGGCGCGACGTGGAGGTTCTGGTCGCGCAGGGAGACCTCAACGTCATCAGCAGCTTCCGCGGGTTTCCGGTCTACCTCCTGCGCGACCTGGACCGCCTCGACCCCGCCTCCGTGCGATCGGTGGTCGCCGCCCGGAAGGGCCCGCTGATCGACACGGTCGACGCCGGCGGCGCCGCGATGATCCTCGCCTGGCCCCGGAAGACGTTCGACCGTGTCGCCGGCGAGCGCGGCCTCGCGACGGACCGGCTGGGCCGCTATTCGCTTGAGGACGTCCACGCCCTCGGAGCGGACGAGGACCTGGTCCGCCAGGTCGCCGAGGAGAAACGCGAACTGGCCCTGAAACGCACACGACGCTCCGAGACACGGATCGAGGACGTCGTCCGCGGCTGGCTGCTCCGCTGCACCGCCTACCTGGACGGAGAGACCGACCTGCCGCCGGACATCGGCCCGCTCAGCCGCGCGATGAAGGGCCTCTCCGCCGTCAGGGCGGAAATCGCAAGGCAAAACCGAGCGCCGTCCTAAACGATCCCATCCACCGCCGTAGCGTCGGGCTGGGGGTGGGAGTCGAGCGTGACTGGAGGTTCGTTGATCGGTGGGTGGGTGCGGGTGGTCAAGGACGGCGTGGGGCGGAGCGGCGCCTGGAGGCGGGTTTCTGGTCGTTGTACTGGCGGGCCAGAGCCGCGAGCAGGCGGTCGCGGGCCTCGGTGCGGGATATCGCGGGCAGCCTCGCCGGGAGGGTGGAGGCCAGCGCTGGAGGGGCGTCGACCAGGCCCTCGTCGTCAATGGCCGCTTGATCTCCTGTCCAGGCGCCGAGGAGGACTGCGGAAAGGCCGCCTGGGTGGCGATCGAGGAGGGCTCTGATTCGTTCGGCCTCGCCTGCGCAGTCGGCCACCAGGAGGAGGCGTCGTCCCTGCGTGGCACCTGTGTTCCGGCGGATCGCGAGTTCGGTCTCGAGGTAGGCGAGGGCGGCGTCGAGGTTGCCGGGAATGAAGAGGCCGGCGGTGTCGTCGTCGAGGAGTTCGTCCTCGCCCAGGCCGAAGAGGACCGTGGCGTCAGGCCGCGGGACGACCACAAGAGAGCTTTCGCTGTGCTCGTCGAGGGCTGTGAGAGCCAGTATCCGGGCGGTGGAGACGGCGCCAGGGCCGGCGAGACCGGTGGCCGGAGCGGCGAACGGGTCGATCGCGGCTTGATAGGTGTACCGGGCGGGCGGAGGCCCGCCGGTCGCGGCAATGGTCGCGGAGAATGCGGGCAGCCCCGCCGCGGCGTAGATGCGGTGCCGGAACGGATAGCAGATCGCCGCCGCGGCGGGCAGGAGCAGGCCGAGCAGCAGCACCGGCTGCAGTGAGGACGGACGTGAGTCGAGGTCCTGGGCCTGGCCTCGGGTGCGAGTCGGCATCGGGGAGGGGACGCGCGGCGTGGCGGTCTTCGGGCGTTTCGGTGCCGGAGCCGCCGTACTCGGGGCATCCGACACCGTGGGCCCGGGGGCGGGCGCTTCGGGCTGCCTTGGCGATGGGGACCGTCCTCTGACCTTGAGCTTCCAGTCGAATCGGTCGCCCCGGCGGGCGAATTCGCGTCCGCGTCCCGATCGTCTGCGAGACCTCTCGTACATCGCCAGCCATGCCTCCTTGCACTTCTGCGCCGTGTGCCTGTCACCGACGATCACGGCGTGACGGCAGATCGGCGGTATGGACCTGCGCGGCTCCGGCGACGCGAGCGTGAACGCGTCGACGGGCGTGGCCAGACCAATGGAGATGGCGCCGACCAAGGCCGTACAACCCAGCACTCCGCTGGTGCAGCGAATCAAGTCGCTGATCAATACGGCAGGTGCGGGCTGTGCTAGGAAACGGTTCATCTTCGCCCCGGGGGGATCGCGTCGGTCACCGTGAGAATGCCGATCGTAGTCACTTCGGCTACGGAGCGTTGAGCAATGTTCGCAGTCGAATGGAAGATCATTCGAAGTCGACTATCGGCACCCCGGTCGATATGACTGTCATATCCGAATCGTCCGTATGTATCGCGACAGTGTTCGTCGCATGAGCCGCGCAATTTGCACAGCCGGCATTTGGCCTGTTCAGAGGAGATTGACCGGCGACGCGACTTGGAGATGTTCTGGTTGCCTGAGAGGTGCGCGTAATCCGGCAGGTGCTCGACCTGCCTTGTGAGATCTCGCAAGGCATGCCTGAGTAACCGCCCTGATGTGTTATGTCTCACTCGGCGTCGTCGATCACGAAGCTTCTTCGAGATCCGCCTGGCCGGGGCGGTGGCCGGCGGCGCGCGGGGGACCACCGGCCCGAGCCGTGACGTGCCGAGTACACCTTGTCGACCCGGTCCGGCACGATCCCGGCCATCCGAACCGGCCTACCATCGCCACCGGGACGCGGCCGGGGACCGGCGCGCACCGCACAACCGCACGTGCAGGCGGCGATCGCGGCGCTGCACGACGAGGCCGCCTCGGCGGACGAGGCCGACTGGCCGCGGCACAGGAGGCGGCTACCGGTGATCGGACGCCCCACGTCTTGGCGAACTCGCCATCCCCGGAGTCCGTGCAGGACGGCGTCGCGCCCGTCCGGAGGTCGTCGGCGCTGAGGGCCTGGCTGTGCCGTTGACCTAGCGCATGGGACGCGCTAGAGACGGTCAGCGGGCGGCCGGGGCGGTACCCGTGTCTATGGCGACTTGGCTGTTCCTGGACTCCGTGGTGTGGACAGTGTCGCGGTCGCGTGTCGGCTTCTTGGCTTTGAGGCGTGGTTGTGCTGTTGGGCGAGAGTGGAGGCGATGGGGGGCGTCTCCGGTGGCGGGACGGCGCTCACGTTTCGACGAGCCGGGTTGTTCCCTGGAGTCTGGGGCCGTGGGGCCGTGGGGCCGCGGGGCGGGCGGCGCTCATGTTTTCGACGAGCCGGGTTGTTCCCTGGATTGTGTGTTCCAAGGAGGTGCTGGCCAACGGGAGACTGGCCACACGGCCGCCTGCGGGCGTACGGAGCGTTGCGGCGAAGAACCTCGTCCAGCCCGACGCGCTGGTCGACGTGGAACATCCTTGAGACCGCCGCCGGGGAGGCCCTCCGCGAAGCGCATGGTGTGGGCATGCACGTGCTGCTCACGGGGCGAGGGTGTGGGTGGTCAGGGCGGATCCGTTCTGGCGGGATGCGGATCAGCGTGGTGGGTGGGGTGACGGGCGGGCGGCAATCGGATCGGTGATTTGTTTGGCCGTGTCCTCGGCGTTGTCGAACACCTCGTTCTCGTCCTATAGGAGCGGGCCCATAGGTACGGATCGAGCTGGAGCCGCATGGCGGGTGGCCGGTTCTCCTCGGTGATTGGTCGCAACCGGAGCCTGTGTGAGCGCCTCGGTGATCGAGGTGCCGCCGCGGGTTCGGTCGAGCGGAGGTCGCGCGCGCTGGCGGAGGTCGCGCGCGCTGTTGGTTCGTTGAGGACTTCAGGGTTGGAGTGGTGGGTTGGACGTCGCCTCTCCCGCTTTGTGGTCAGGCGGCGGTGGGGAACGGGTCTGCGGGGGATTCCAGGACGTCGTACATGCCCAGGGGCAGTGTGTCGCCCCACAGCCAGTCGTTGATCGTGCCCTCGAAGTCCGCGGGCGGGTCAACGGTGAGGAGGCGCGGGGCCAGTAGGGAGAGGCGCACTTGGAACGGGGACGGAGATCTGAGGTGGGCGCGGCGCCTGGAGCCCCAGAAGTCGTCGAAGTCGCTGTGCGCGAGGTACAGGTTGTCGGGGATCGTCCGGGTTCGGGCGGCCGGGCCGGTGGCGAGCCAGGACCAGTGTTCGGTCAGGAGCCGTCGGGCGGTGGTGCGCAGGACGTTGAGAGCGGCCAGGTCGTGCGGGCAGGCGACGTCGCGGATCTGGAGCTCGGGCAGGCCGAAGCGGCGGAGGCCGCGGGTGCGCAGGCGGACGCAGGCGCAGCCGTTCACGCCCTCGGGGTCCAGTTCGGGCTCCGCGGCGGTGCAATGACCGTTGGAGCGGAACGGCGGCAGGACGTCGCCGCGCCAATGGTCGGCGAGCACGAAACGCGTCCTCTCGGTGGTGGACGGGGACAGGATGCGGCCGGTGACGAGGTCGGCCGTGACCCCGCCGACCGCTTCGGCGATGGCGCACGCGGCGGAACGGGCGACCTGGACGCCGCGGGGCTGGTCGGTGATGGGCGCGAAGGCGGTGACGACGGCGAACTCGGCCGCGTCGTTGAAGGCGCGGGCGGCCTGCCGGTCTTCGGGCTGGGCCGCCTTGATCTGGCCTGGGTCCCAGCGCAGGCATCTGAGGTCTTCCCGGGTGACCTGCAGTTGGGGCGAGCCGATCCGTCCGGCGATGTGGGCGTGGAATGGGGCGGGCTTCGTTCGATGGAGCAGGTCGGCGAGGTCCTGCGGGACGCTATCGGCGGCGACGGCGAACCGGGAGGTCGTGGTGGACGGAACCGGGAACGTGATCGTGGCCATCAGGCCGCTCCTTCCTAGCCGCGACAGTCCTGCCCAGCATGCGCTGCCGGATCGGCCGGAGGCAGCAGAAGCCCGGTCTGTGGATAACTTGCGCTCGCGGGCGGGGGACGGCGGCGGCACTGGGTGTGAATCGCGGCAAGCCGGTGAAGGGCGGGCTGGTGAAGGGCGGGCTAGGGGAGGGCGGGCTGGTGAAAGGTCGGGCTGGTGAAGGGGCGGGTGGTGGGCCTGGCTGGCGACGGCGTGACGGTGTCGCTGTCGGTGAGGTCGGCGAGTCGTCTGGATCGCTGTGGGAGGGTCCCGGGACTTGTCCCAGGCGGCGATCTGTGGGCTGCCAGCGGCCGTGAGCTAGTTACGTTCTAGGGCGGTCTCGGCGTCGACGGCGAGGTTGGGGGAGGGGGATTCTTCCGAGGCCGACGACGATTTCCAGGGTCTGTTGTGGGGGCGTGTTCGTTCCACTGGATGTTGCCCGGGGTGGAGGCCCCTCTCGGCCTCCTCCGGAGTGCTTCTCTTGGGTGCGGTGAAGGAGGCCGAGTTTGGTCGTCGTTCCCCTAGCGGAAGAGGGGGTCGATGAAGTCTGCCCCTAGGCCGACCTTCTCGAAGTGCTCGCGGCACATAGCGATGTAGTCGTGGACGTCGAAGTAGCCGTCCGCCTCACCGTTCTCGTCCAGCCAGATGAGCGGACCCTTCACGATGAACATCGTCTTCATCGGCTCACCGCTCTCGTAGGCGACGAGCGTGTGGCCCTCGCCGGGCGCCTCGTAGATGAAGTCCCCGGCGGTCGCGGTCCAGGGACGTTCGAGATAACCCCACTTGCCGGAGATGGTGTAGGCGAACACTTCATGTGGGTGGTAGTGCCGGTTCACCAGGCCCGCGCTGGTGGCGCGCAGGATGTCCGACCAGGAGTTGTCCTTGACGTTGATCCAGAGGGGGCGCGAGCCGACGGTCTCGGTGAACGGCACGTAGTAGCGGTCGTCGTCGGTGGCGACCTTCGACAGGTAGAGCTCGGGCAAGGCGTCCGGCTTCTGAGAGTTCTCGAGCGGCTTCAGGCTCTTCCAGAACTCTGTCGTTGCGTCCTCGGGCATGGCGTCCTCCACGTGCACGATCTGTTGGCCGGCAGTCAACCGCGTCAGGCCCGGCGCCGTCTTCCCGATCTCCAGGGCTGCCGCCCGTCTCCGCCGTTTCCGCTGTCTCCGCGGCAATCGTAGTGCGATGCAGGTAGATGAGCCGGACTTGTCTGCGCCCGGACCGGCCCGAGGTCATCCAGCCGACGACCAGCCAAGTCTCGGGTCGGGCGCGCGATTCGTCCTTGTGGGTGCCGGGCTGTCTCAGGCTTTGGTTGGTGGGTCCGGCGTTGCCGTTTCGGTGGCCGGGCGCGGGCCCGGCCCGGCCCGGGGGATAGTTGTGGTCCTGCGCGTGGGGTGGGTGGTGGAGGTGGCCTGGGCTGATTCGCGGGACCCGAGGCGGCCGTCGCCGTGATTGTGGTTGCGGGCTGCGCCGCCGGGCGAGGGCAGGGGCCAGGCATGATCGTGCGCTCAGGGGGTCTGACCTGGGCTGATTCTTGATCGTGGGGGCCGCTGGATCGTGGCTCCTGGTGCTGGGCCGGGCTGGTGCGGGCGGCGGTCGCGGTCGTGTTCGCCGTTGAGGGGGCGGCGGGTGGTCCGGTGGGAGGCTTCCGGGGCGTCCCGTCCGGCGGCGACACGCCGTTCACCACGAAAAAGACCAGCTTCGGCCGAATTCGCGGTGATTCGCGCGGCATCGACGCCGTAATCAGGGGAATGTGTACGTTGGGGAGATCAACACTGCTGTGAGCTGCGGGGACGGCCCCCGCTACACAGCCTTGCGAACAGGAGGTCCCCGTGGCCCGAACAATGTCTAGGGGCACCCGCGTCGTCGGTGAGGAACGCCTGCGGCTCGCCAAGGTACTGGCTCCGCGGTACCAGTCCGGAGAGAGCATCCGTGATCTGGCCGCCGAGACCGGCCGGTCGTACGGGTTCATCTACAACGTCCTGAAGGAGGCAGGCGTGGAGCTGCGGGGCCGGGGTGGTAACACCCGGCGCCGGAAGGCCTGACCGCTCCCGAGACAAGGAAAAGGAAGAACGAACACATGATCGGATGTCCCCCTCGCCCCCCGGGGGGACGCCGTGCGCTAGGTACGGCGGAACGCCCCGGTGACCTCGAGGCGTCCGTTCAAGCTGGCCAGGTCCGCGGCCGCCCGCCCGGCCACCCAGCCTTCGTAGTTGGACACCGAACCCGACCGTCCCTTGGCGAGGTTCGGGAACATCGTGTCGACGGCCTGTTCGACGGCTCGGTCGCGCGCGGCCAGCACGGGAAGCAGATCCTTCCCTCCTGCGCCCGCGGCCGCCCGGTTCGCCGCCTCTCGCAGCCGCTCCCCGATACGGGCGGCGTAGGCGTTCAGGAAGGCGTGGCGGAACGAACGCGTCCGTGACCGTCCCCGCGCATCGCGCCTGGGACCCGCATGGACCATGGCGGACGTCGCCTGGACGAGCAGCGACGTGAACATCATCTCCACCGCCGCCAGATCGGCAGGGAACCCCAGGACCGTGGAAAATCCCAGTTCTCGATGCCACACGGCCCGGCAGCGGTTGGCATCGGCCACGACCGTGAGCAGAACAGCCTTCGGCGCGTCGTAGGGGTTGTCCACCGGGATGCGTCGTCCGGCGGGACCGCCCGTATCGCCGGTCTCCGCGGCCAGCACCGCATGGTCGATGCTGTGCCGCGCCATCAGCTCCTGGGCGCGCGCGCTGAGCGCCTCTGCCTCCTCGGGGAATTCGGTCGACTCGGCCTTGGCCAGGAGTGCCCTGACCTTGCCGAGGATCCGCTGGTCGACCTCTCGTGCTCGGTCGCGTGATGCCGTCGATGCGCTGGGACGGTCCGTGCTAGGTGCGCCTCCGTCGCCGGACGTGCCCGGGGGAGGGCGCATGCTCGGCAGCCTTGGCAGGCACTCCAGCAGGTGGACGAGTTCCACCGCGGACGCAACGTAGACCCCACGTTCCACGCCTTCGCGTACGCACCAGGCGTCTGAGTACTCGTCGTCGTCCACCCACCACGTTTCCGCTCGGAGGACGGCGAGTTGCTCGCGCCATCGGTCGTCCACGCTCGCGCCTGAATAGGTTCGCAGTTCGCCTGCGATCGCGTCCGTTGCCAGACGTGCGTGCCTGGCCGTACGACGACGGGACGTGAACCTGACCACATCGGCCGGTTGCCAACCACGTTCCCAGGCCGTGGTGACCGCCTGTCGCATCCGGGCGGTGAGACAGCGGTCGGCGGCGAGCCTCCATGCGCCCCCGCCGATCGTGCTTGGGGGTGTTATGAGGTCGGCAACGAAGCGGTTGAAGGAGGCGGGGTCGCTTCGGGCCAGCGCGCGTACGGCCGCTGTCGTCAATTCGTTCGCGGCCTCCGCGAGTGAGGCCCCGGTCGCCGCCGCCCCGGGCCGTGAACGCTGCCACGTGTTCCGCACGGCACTCCCGTCGTCCGGCGTCACATGGTCACCACGCATCCTGCCATCCGACGACGACAGACTCGCGCCTCACCGACACGGACAGGGCCGTCGGCACAGGAAACCCTTGGCCGGTTCGCATGCGGAGCACCCGCCGGTGAGGACAGACCCGGCTCCATGGACCGACCCCGGTCGTGTGGACCAGACCCGGTCGTGTGGCCCAGACCCGCTCGAGTGGACCGGCCCGGCAAAGTGGACCGGCCCGGCAATGTGGACCGGCCCCGGCAATGTGGGACGGGCCCAGAGGTGCGGACGGACCCGGTCGTTCGGAGGGGCCTGTGTGGACCGGACCCGGTGGTGTGGACGGGACCCAGGGGTGCGGACCGGGCCCGGCCGTCTGGACAGGCCCGGCCGTTCGGGCGGCCTCGGTGATGCGGACGGAGTGGCGGCATGTGTAAGCCCCTGGCCGTTTTCGGTCAGGGGCTGAGAAGGGCCGAGCCGGCGGTCCTAGTCGTCGTCGCCGCGCATCTCCTCGACCACGACGCTCTGGTAGGCGCGGGACGTGTCCGGGACGTAGCTGAGCCGCGCGAGGGCCTTGCCTTCGCGGTTCCTGATCTCGAAGTGGTAGCCCTCTCCGGCCTCGCCGACGTGCGCCACGGCCTGGTCGTGGCGGAGCCGGCACATCGTGTCGACCTTCTCCAGCGCCACCTTCAGGCTCCCCGCGTCGCTGATGAGCCGGGCCGGCTCGCTCGTCTCCCAGATCTCGAACATTGGTCGTGTCCTGTCGGCGGTCGGAAGGAACGGGCGGGGCATTCCAGACGTCGGAGACAGCTTGAACCCATCTGGTGGATCTTTCAATCAGTGCAGGTATCGGATTGATCACTATTCGAAGTTGTCCACGCTCACAGTGTCATGTCCGCATGTGGCGGCGTATGGACGCTTCCGCCGGACAGGCCGGATCGATAAGGTCTGCCGCGCACAACCGAACGCGACTCACACGGCGGGGACGGACGATCGCCTGCGGTGTGCGTCATTCATCTTCGACGACGGACACGACTGCTTCCTTTGCGTCCGGTTCGATGAAATGTAGGAGTGACTCCCCTTCAGTGGTCAGATCGTCGACGGCCGCCTTCGGGAGGGGCTCGAAGGGGCGCAGCCGCAGTGTGGCGACCTTCCGCTTGTACTCGGTCTCCCAGATGCCGCGCGCGAAGCCATCCCAGAGGAAGACGGCCCGGACGCGAAGGTTCTTCGTGGTGAGGGACGGACGGTGCGCGTCGGCGATGATGCGCCTGCGGTCGGCGTGCGCCAGGACGAGGCTGTCGAACTCGGGCAGGAACCGTGCCGGTGCCGAGACGTCCTCACCGGGCCGTGGGGCGTCGGGGAGGTCGAACAGTTCCCGGCCCTTGTCGTCGGTGAAGACACGGAGGCCGGGACGTAGCCGTTCCAACGCCTCGCCGGTCGCGGGCAGCCCGGACCACGTTTGTGCATCAGCGGCCGACGCTGGCCCATAGGCCGCCAAGTAACGGAGCATCAGTTCCTCTGTCGCGGGTTCCGACGCAGGGGCGGCGCCCAGCCAGCTTTCGGCCAGCGTGAACTGCGACGTACGGGGGAAACCCCACCTGTCTTGGGTCGGAACCATGACCAGTGGCACGCAGAGCCGGACGGCGTAGCCAAGGGCCCGATCGTTGACGTCCGGGAACTCTTCTTGGAGCAGCGCACGCACTTCGTTGAACGTGCGGGGTTCCTGTTCGAGGAGCGCACGCGCCGCCGGGACGACCCTTTGCAGATCCAATCCTTCGGCGCGGTCGCCCAGGACGCGGAGTGAACCGTCCAGCATCGGCTGCATCGCCGTGCGGAACGCCCTGTAGTCGTCGCCCGTCATCAAGTGGAGCGTGGCGCGCAGCATCGTGGCGCGGACGATCGACCGGTCGTGCAGTGCGGCATACAGGTCGGACACCTGGAAGCCGTCCAGTCGCGTCCAGAGCCCCAGGAAGGGCGGTTTGGGCTCCTGCGCCTGCATCCCGCACAGCCGCCGCACCGCCTCGGTGACCGCGATCGGCTCCCGCGCGAGCAGGAGCTGCCGTGCGAGCGTGGCTCGGTTGAGGGCTCGGACGCTGAGCATGTCTGTCACCCGTCCAGGATGCCCGTCCCGCCAGGGCTCGGTGCCGGAGGCTCACCCCGTCGCCAGGATCGCCCCGGTGCGGCCGGGATCGCCCGTCGGCGCCGTTCGGATCGCGTCGGCGAAGCAGAGATCGCGTTGATGCCGACGGATCGCGTTGACCTCGCTGGGGCCGCATTGACGTCGCTGGGGCCGCGTTGACGTCGCTGGGGGTCGCACTGACACCGTTGTGGTCGCGTTGGCGTCGCGAGGGGGGCGCGTTGGCGTCGCTGGGATTGCGTCGATGCCGATGGCATTGCGTTGATGCCGTCTGGGTGGCGTTCGGCGTTCGCCGGTCGATGTGCCCGTGCCTCAGATTCCTGGACGGCGTTTCCACGGTCGCCGGTCGCGGGATCTCTGGCGTGGAGGCAACTAGAGATATATCGTGTCTCCGGATCAATGAGATATATCGCGAGGAGAGACGGTGGCGGCTGGAGTGAGCGCCCGTGGTGTCCGTGGGCGGATTCTCGACCTGATGTTCGTGCGCGGCCGCATCGAGGAGGTTCGCCCAGGCCCCGGACGGATGCGGTGGATCCGCATCGGCGGCGTACCCGGTCTGGACTGGACGCCCGGTCAGCAGGTCCGCATGCATGTGGTCAACGTCACAGCCGCCCGGACATGGGTCAGCGGAGCCGTCCTCCATGCGCTGCGCACCTACTCGGTGTGGGAGTACGACGCGGACGCCGGTGTCATGGAGTTGTGCGTCATGGACCATGACGCGGACGCACCCGGCGTGCGCTGGCTCCGGGACGCCCGGCCGGGGCAGGAGGTCGTCTTCGGCAAGCCGGAGGGGACCTTCGGACTGCGTCCGGCCGCCTACCACGTGTTCGCCGGCGAGGAGACGGCCTCGGTGGCGTTCGGCGCCATGCTCCGTGCGGTGGGACGGGACGACCCGGTGCATGGCGTGATCGAGGTCGCTCACCCGGAAGATCGGCTGCCGCTGCCGCGTGGCGACGAGCTGACCTGGCGCCATCGCGGGGACGCCTCGGCCGCCGGTTCGGAAACGCTCGTCGACGCCGTGCGCGGCCTGGAACTGCCGGCGGAGCCGGGAATCGCGTACGTGGCCGGAGAGGCACGCACCGTGCAGGCCGTCCGCGCCCACCTGGTGCGCGAACGGGGCTGGCCGCGCAGATCCGTGCTGGTCAAACCGTTCTGGACGCCAGGCAAGCGCGGGATGGAGTGATCGTGAACGAGCGAGGGACGGCGGGGTTACGGGGGGAGGCCGGCTAAAAATGCACGTGCATTAGCTCTTGCACCTGCACGCCATTCCTAGCAGGATGAGCGCGGACCTCCCGCACGTGAACTCCCCGGAGATCGCGATGAACGCACACTTGAGCGACAGTGACCGACAGGCGCTGCGACTGGCCCAGGATCTCCGCGAGGAGATGCGAGCCGCGCTTCCGCAGCTGCCTACCGACCCCTCGATCTCCCCTTTCGTCGACCAGGCGGGGACGCCCAGCGTCCTGCTTCGGATGGACGCCGACGCCGCGCGCGCGCTGATGGCCTTGCTGGCCGAACGCCGCCTGGGGCGGGACGCCGCGCCGTCCGGGGAGCCTCGCCGGACCGACGGCACCCACGTGCCGCCCTCCGTCCCACCGCCCACGGCCCAGGCCGTCCCGGCGGCGCAGGGACCCGTGGTGGCCGCGGTGTCTCCGTTCGGGCAGCCAACTTACGCTGAGTCACCGTTCATCCCGCAGCAGCCGGATGCCTCGGTGTACATCAGTGGGACGGGGCCGACGCCGCTCGTGCCCGCGCCGGTCTACCCACCGCGCTGACCCGGCGCAGAACCCCCGCACTGTCCGTGCCGCGGGGGTTCTCAGGACCTGGACGGTGCGTACCCAAGTCGCCACTCACCGCGCGCCTAATCGGCCCCAGGGCGCGAGCCCGTCTGAGCGGGCGACCCTAGCCCGCGCTTTGCACGACCTCATTCATCGCTCAGCGTTCGCGAGTTCCCCGCTTCTCCCGCCTTGACGGCCCTTCCCGCCCCGACTCTTCTTCCGGCCCCGGAGGCGCTGCTCCTTGCCCCCCGGAGGCGCTGCCCCTCGGCCCCGGAGGCGCTGTGCCCCTCGGCCCCGGAGGCGCTGCCCGTCGCCTTGACGGCGCTGCTCCCTGCCCTGACTGGACGTTCGCCCCGCCGTGACGGCCCTGTCGCCGTCCTGAAGGCCTCGCCCCTTCAGGGGCATGGCCCGGGCATCCGCGCCTCAGGTGTGAGCCACGAGAAGGTGCCGACCACGCCCGCGCGGGGCTCGGAGTCGCGAGGTTAAAGATCCTTTTTCCGGCGGACGGTCCAAGGCGACTGGCCCGGAACCCCTATGGGAAAGGCGTTCCGGCTTAGTTCCGGCAAAAAGATCTACCTTCTCAAAGGTAAAGAAATCCCCCGTTTGGCGAAAGCACGGTAATGCCGTATATAGTCAACCCCAGGTCAGGGTCATGAACCGTTGACCCGGCCAATCGCATAGCCGTCGCGTCCCGCCCGCCAGGCGGGATCACAGCGCCGAACTGCGGCCGTACCATGCACCGGCCGCGCAACCGTGTGGGGCCCATGAGCCCCCGGTCGGCACTTCTCCCGCTTCATCGAAGTCCGTGACACACGCACGTCCGAAGACGATCGTGCGCCGTTGATCACGGGCGCGGTCCGCCATGTCCGTGGACCGTTCCATGCGGGTGTTCTTCGCGGCGGCATCTCCCGAGTCCTGAGTCTCGGAGCCGTTCCCCCTTGCCCGGATCCCGGCTTTACGCCGCCCGGCGCCGAACGGCAGCCCTGTACCCCGAACGAAGGAAATTCATGCAGCAGCGAGCGATCAACGTCATCCTCACCGGCGTCACCGGCACCGCCCTCGCGGGCATGCTCGTGGCCGGCGTAGCCGCCGCCAGCGATGACTCCGCTCCCAGCGAGAATCCGAACCTGTCCCAGGAGGCCGTGGCCACCGGCCAGCACAAGGCCTCCGAGAAGCACTCGGACAGGAGCGACGCGAAGTCCGACTCGAAGGGCGACTCCGCGTCCGACAGCAAGCGCGCGAAGAAGGACCGGAACGTGCTGCTCAGCGGTAAGACGACCGCGTCCTACTTCTGGGACGACGGGTCCGGCGTGAACGGCGACACCGGCGCGCCCGCCGGCGGGAAGCCGATGCAGAAGGGCCTGTTCGCCAGCCCCAGCTGGCCCATGCACACCAAGGTCAAGGTCACCTACAAGGGCCGCAGCATCACGGGCTTCGTCGGTGACCGCGGGCCGGGCAGGCCGTCGCACAACGGCGTCATGCTCGACCTCGACACCTACACCTTCCGGTACCTGCTCGACGGTGGGAAGCCCAAGAGCAAGTACAACGCCGGTGGTGGCGAGGGACACCTGAAGGGCGTCAAGTGGGAAGTCCTCGACTGGGGCCCCGGCGCCGGTAAGAAGGGCGCTCCCCGGCCTTTCGGCTCATGATGTGAGGCCGCGCACGAGCCGCCGCTGAAGGCGCCACTGAAGGCATCGCTGCACGCGAACTCGCCGTCAGTGAAATGGCTCACAAAGCGGGCGCGGCCGCTTCCAGACCCGGCACAGGGCTGCCGGTGCATGGAAAATCGGGGATTCCCCGGTATCGAAAGATCACCGGGGAATCCCCGTTTTCACGTCACCGGCCGGCTCCCGGGCCAGCTCCCTCGACAGCGCCAGCGCGGCCGTCCGGACGGCCGGGGCCAGCCGGTCCAGATCGAGCCGGCACACGTTCCCGGTGATGGAGATCGCGGCGATCACGCGGCGCCGGAGGTCGAGGATCGGCGCCGCCACGGCGGACACCCCGGCCTCCGACTCCTCCCGGTTGACGGCGTAACCGCGGTCCGCGGTGCGGGCCAGCTCGCGCTTCAGCAGCCCCGGCATGACGATCGTGTGCGGCGTGTAGCGGACCAGGCCCGCGTCCAGGACGCTCTCCAGCCGCTCGGGCGGGCCGAAGGCGAGGAACAGCTTCCCGGTCGCCGTGCAGTACGCGGGCAGCCGGCCGCCCACCCGCGACACGATGGGCATGGAACGGCGCCCGCTGACCTTCTCCAGGAACAGCGTGTCCGTCCCGTCCAGGACGGCGAGGTGGATGTTCTCGTGCGTCGCCTCGTACAGGTCCTCCAGGTAGGGGAGCGCGGCTTCGCGCAGCCCGCGCGGCCGCGGCGCCCGCTGGCCCAGGACGAACAGCCGCATGCTCAGCCGGTAGCCGGACTCGGTGCGCTCGACGCCTCCCCACCTCACCAACTCGCCCAGCAGCCGGTGCGCGGTCGGTTTCGGCAGGCCGGTGCGGGCGGACAGCTGCGTCAGGTTCAGCTCGGTGTCGCCGGATCCGAACGCGTCCAGCAGGCTGAGGCCGCGGGCCAGCACCGACCGCGGCGGCTCCTCGCCCGCGGGCTGGAGGTCCATACCCCGATGGTCACCCTGATCGCGCCCGTCGGCAAGCGCGGGAGAACCGGCGGCGGGCCTGGTCAACGGCATCGCGGACCTCTCCCATGGCCCGTGATCGGGGCCTTTCCGCGCCCCGTGATCGGGGACCTTCCGTGCTCCGTGATCGGGGCCTCGATGAGCGGCGGTGCGTCGAGCGCCCGCACGCCGTTGGCCGCGTCCCGCGGCTCGACCGCGTCCGGCGGCTCCGCCGCCGAGCCGGCCCTGATCGCGTCGTTGCCGAACAGGCGGGCGGCGCCTGGCCGGTCGAGCTCCGGCGGAGCGAGATCCATGCCGCCGTATTCTCCGCGTTTCGCGGAGGCGCCGCCACCTTGGTCGAGCGTGTGTTCTTCAGCGCTGTGCGGCGACAGCATCCCGGCGTGCGGGGGATGGCCGGTGGGGGAGCCGATCGCGTCGTTCGACGGCTGGTGGTAACCGGCCGCGTCGAGTTGCCCGGCCACCGCGATCAGGTCAGCGACGTCGTCCGGGCCCGGCCCACTCCGCCGCCCCGATCACCACGGGACGTTCGGCGGCCGCGAGCAGCGCCGCCGCGTGGTTTCACTCACTGAAACGCGGGACTTGTGGTGGCCGGTGGCCGGACACATGCTCGCCGCATGCCCGTTCCCAAGCCGTCGGCGGTCCCGGGCCACGAAACACGAGAGGGACGCGGCCACGGTCCGCCCGCCGCCCCCGGCCCGCCGCCCGCGCGCGCCGCACGATCTGCGTGTGCCGTGCGTCCTGCGTGTGCCGTGCGTCCTGCGTGTGCCGTGCGTCCTGCGTGTGCCGTGCGTCCTGCGTGTGCCGTGCGTCCTGCGTGTGCCGTGCGTCCCGTCATTCTCCGCTCGGTGGGTGTTGGGCCGAGCGCGGCCTCGCCGTCCTGCCTCGTGCCCTGGATCACCGTCCTGGGGGACGGCGGGGTCGCGCTCCCGGGAGCCCGGTCGGCGACGTCGGCCCGGACTCCTCGTCACCGCGTTGCCCGCCCGGCACGCGGCACTGACGGCCGCCGCCCCGCGCCGCCCCGGCGGGGCGGCGGTTGCACTCCGGGACGCCAGGATCCCCGCAAGGCGACGCTCCCCGCCGGACGGCCAAGAACTTCTGGGTCCGCTGCCAGGCTCAGCCGGTGAGGGCCGGTCGGATCAGCCGGTGAGGAGGGGGATGACGGGTGCGAACTCCTCCATCACCGAGTCCGGGATCTGGTAGTAGGTGAAGCCGTACCGGTCGCGGCGGGTGATCATCTGCTCGGCGATGTGCTCCGGCGGGCCGACGAACTGGGACGGCATGTCGAGGACGAGCTCGGTCGACGACGCGCCCCAGCCGCGCAGGACGGCGACCCGCGCGGCGGTGCGGCGCGGATCGGGGCCGAAGGTCGGCGTCACCATCATGCTCAGCTCGACGTCGCGTCCGTCCGCGGCCTCCGCCGCCTCCCGGACCCAGCCGACCTTGCGGGCGATGGTCTCCGGCAGCCGCTCGGTGATCTCGTCGGAGATCGTCCCGTCCGGGAGGGCGCGGGGGAGGACGCCCACCGTGTCGGCGTACCGCCCACCGAGGCCGAGCATGCGCCTGCTCCCGGCGCCGACGACGATCGGCGGCCGCCGCACGGGCTCTGGGAACACCGTCAGGCCCTCGACGCGGTAGTGCTCGCCGGCGAACGTGGTCTTCTGCCCGGCGAGGAGGCTCCGCAGGATCCGCAGCGACTCCTCCAGCCGTCCGACCCTGGCGCCGGGCTGGTCGAACGGCATCCCCGCGGCCTCGTACTCCTCGCGGAGCCAGCCCGCGCCGATGCCCAGCTCGAACCGTCCGCCCGACAGGTGGTCGAGGGTCGCGGCCTCCTTGGCGAGCATCACGGGGTGCCGGTAGTCGTTGGCGAGGACCATCGTGCCCAGCCGCAGCGTCGACGTGCCGGACGCGGCGGACGCCAGCGCCACCATCGGCGCGAGCTGGGCGCCGAACGGCTCGGTCACGAAGTGGTCGCGCAGGACCAATGCGTCGTAGCCGAGGTCTTCGGCACGCCGCGCCGTAAGGGCAAGCTCGGCGCCGGAGCGGATCGACTCGCCGACGACGCCGAAGCGGAAGTTCCTGTCCATGCGATGAGCATGCCCCGGGCTGCCGTCCACGCGCTGGCAGGAATCCGACATGGGCTTTGGTCTCCGCCTCGGGTGACCGGCGGAACGGGGCGAGTGGCTCGATTCGCCGTCCGTGCGGCGTAAGGGCGTCACCGACTGCCCCGTTCCCGCCGGTTACTTACCAGGCTGCGTCGCGGCGGGTCGTTTTGCAACCCAGGTCACGCCGGCCCCCGGACCTGCGGAAAGGGACGAGATGCCCCTGGAAGGGGCGAGTCGCCGTGCGGGGTGGCGCTTCAGGAGGCGATGAGCCGCTGGGCGTGGGCGAACAGGCCGAGGGTGATCGAATGCAGGAGGTCGCCGGTCTCTCTGGTCGCCTTCCCGGCGTGCGCGCGGGCGTTCGTGCCCTCCAGGACGATGCCGAGCTTGAAGCACGCGAGCACCGCGTACCAGGTGATGGACGACAGATCGCGCCCGGCGACGGCGTCCGCCCGCTCGGCGTAGGCGGCGACCAGCGCGTCCGCTGACGGGAGTCCGCCCGCCGCGCCCAGCGGGCCCGCCAGCGCCGCGCTGCCGTCGGCGGGATCGGGCCAGGTGGCCAGCAGCCAGCCGAGGTCCAGCAGCGGATCGCCGATCGTGCACATCTCCCAGTCGACGATCGCGGCGACCTCGGGGCCGTCGAACGAGTACATCAGATTGGCCAGGTGGTAGTCGCCGTGCAGGATCCCCGGCCGCCACCGGGCCGGACGGCGCTCCTCAAGCCAGCGGGCGACGGCGTCGACGCCCGGGATGTCGGGCCCGGGGTAGCCGTCCAGCTTGCTGTAGGAGTCGAGCTCCGACAGCCAGCGGCTCACCTGCCGCTCCAGGAAACCCGCGGGCCTGCCGAAATCGCTCAGCCCGACGGCCTCGTGGTCGACCGCGCCCAACGCCGACAGGGCGCGGGCCGCGTTCAACCCCATCCCGTGCCGGACGGACCCGTCTCCCGCGTGCGGTTCCGGCAGCGTGACCGTGGGGTTGAACCCCTCCACCGGGGTCATCAGGTAGAACACCGCGCCGCCCATGACGGACGCGTCCGGGCAGGCGGCGATGAGGCGCGGCGCGGGGACGCCGGTGCCGTCGAGCGCCGCCAGGACCCGGGCCTCCCGGCGCAGGACGTCGTTCGTCCGGGCCCGCAGATGGCTCGGGCCGCGCCGCAGCACATAGTCGCGACCCGCGCGGCGGAACCGGATCAGCGTGTTCTGCGTGCCCCCGGCCAGCGTCCGGACGTCCTCGAACCGCCCGTGCGGCAGGCCCCGGCCGTCCATCCAGCGGGCGAGGACGTCGAAGTCCACGAGCGCGCGGTCGATCTGCTCAGGTTGCACGGTGCGGGTCCCCTCCCGACACGGCCGACGACCGGAGGGTAACAGCAGTTCAGGGCGCGGCCCGGGCGCCGAGGTCACATTCGTCCAAGACGGCCGGATCCGTTCCCCGCAGACTGGGCATGTAGCCAGCGACCAGGGAGGACGCCATGACATTGGAGATCCGCAGGACCTTCTACCCGCTGATCAACTGCAGCGATCCCGCCGCGTCCATCGTGTGGATGGAGAAGGCGTTCGGCTTCGAGCCCGTGAACGTCTACCGGGGCGACGACGGGAAGGTCGTCCACGCCGAGATGAAGTACGACACCGGCCTCCTCATGTTCGGCAAGGGAGAACCCGGCAAGTCGGCCGTCTACGTGGCCGTCGACGACCCGGACGCCCACCACGACCGCGCCAAGGCCGCGGGCGCCGAGATCTTCCGCGAGCTCGCCGACCAGGACTACGGCTCCCGCGACTACGCGGCCCACGACCTGGACGGCAACGAATGGTACTTCGGCACCTACCGCCCCTGAGCGGCCCCTACCGCCCCTGACCGGCACCTACCGTCCCTGACTTATCGTTGCTGAGCGATGGTGACGCGGCGTCCCGATGCGAACACCGCGGCCGGACGCGCCAGGATCGCGGGGTCGTCCCGCGGATCGTCGTCGTAGGTGACCAGGTTCGCGGGGCGGCCCGGCCGCAGGCCCGGAGCACCGAGGAAGTCGCTCGCCGCCGTACTGGCCGCGGACAGGGCCTCCTCGGGAGTGAGCCCCAGCTCGACGAGCAGCGCGACCTCCCCGGCGATGCTGCCGACCACGTCCGTCCCGGCCAGGATCCTGAGACCCCGCGTGCGCGCCAGCCCCAGGAGATGGCTCACCCGTTCCCGCCGCTCCAGGCGCCGCCTGCGCCGGTCGGGGTCCTCCTCGGGCGTTTCCCTGACCGATGCGCACAAGGTGGGCGTCCACGCGCCGCCGCGTTCGGCCAGGGCGAGCACGTCCGCCTCGCTCATGCCGTCGCCGTGCTCGATCGAGTCGACGCCCGCGCGCACGAGGTCTCCGGCGAAGCCCGTCGTGGTGTGCGCGGCGACCCTGGCGCCCGCGCCGTGGACGGCGTCCACCAGCCGCCGGACGTCGCCGGCGGAATAGGCCGGCACCGCGTCGCTGGGGCGCATCGGGCCGCGTCCGACCAGCGGGAAGTCGCCGATCAGCTTGACCCAGCGCGCCCCGGCCGCGATCTCCGCCCGCGCGGCCTCGATGAGGGCGTCGGCGGGGACCGGAGCGTGGAGGCCGGGAAAGTACTGGTCCTGCGGGGCGAGGAAGCGGCCGCAGGCGATCAGGTTCACGCCGTCCGCTTCGTCGAGCAGCCGCAACGCCATGCTGCCGGGGCTGCCGAGATCCCGGACGACGGTGATGCCCGCCTCACGCGCCGTTCTGAGATTCGCGCGCGCCTCGCCGAAGGTCAGGGGCCGTGGACGGCCGTCCGCGCCGCTCCCGACGGTCAGGTGGCAGTGCGCGTCGACCAGCCCGGGCAGGAGGAAGCGGCCGGGGATTCGCTCGCCGCCGTCCGGTGGCGCCGGTGCCCACCGGCCCCGGTCGTCGATCCCGGTCGCTCCTGCCCGCCCCTCTGGTAGGAACAGTCCCTCGAAGGTCCAGCTCGTCATGAACCGAATCTAGGGCGGCGGCGTTTTTGAGAGAATTGCAGCCGTGAAGCCGGAGGTGCGTCTGCGCGACGTCGAGCTCGGGGACGTCGACGCCTACGTCAGGATGCGCTGCGATCCCGTCATGATGGCCGAGCTCGGCGGGCCGCTGCCGCGCGCGGGGATCGAGGAGAAGGTGCGCCGCGACGTCGAGGACGCGGCGGCGGGCACGGCGCTGATCAAGATGATCGTCCCGTGCGGGGAGCGCCCGGACGTCGTGGCCGGCACGGTGACGCTCTGGCACCACGAGATAGACGGCGCGGTGTTCTCCGAGATCGGCTGGATGGTGATGCCGGAGTTCCAGGGCCGGGGGGTCGGAAAGCGCGCCGTCCGGATGCTTCTCGAAAGGGCGCGCCACGAGGACCGCTGGGGGCTCGTGCACGCCTTTCCGGCGACGACGAACGCTCCGTCCAACGGCATTTGCCGTTCGCTCGGCTTCACTTTTCTCGAAGAGCAGGACGTCGTCTTCGCCGGACGGATCGTCCGGGCCAACCATTGGCTCATCGACCCGTGCAGTGATCTTATTCAGACGAATTCGTCCAGCAATCGGTAGAAAGCCGTCTTGGCCGGGTCGGGGGCGATGCCGTACCTCTCCAGAAAGCGGTCGGCGGCCCAGGGGCCGTATTGCGGATTGCGTTCGTCGGTCATCGAACGGGTCGCGATCGCCAGGTCGACCCACCGGTCGGCCACACCGAGCCGGCCCGTGTCGATCAGGCCGGTGACCCGGCACGTGCCGGGGTCGAAGAACACGTTCGGGGCGCACAGGTCGCCGTGGCAGACGACCAGGTCCTCGTCCGGCGGGCGGGTGGCGAGCAGTTCGGCGACCAGGCCGTCGCGTGTCCATCCCCGGCGTTCCTCGTCCAGGTCGTCGAGGTCGACGTCGGCGGACAGCGCCGCGGGGACCGTCACGTCCAGCCGCTGGTCGAACGGGCAGCCGGCAGTGGGCAGGGCGTGCAGCGCCCGGGTCAGATCGGCCAGCGCGTCGATGATCCGCGGCAGCGACTCCGGCGGCCACGGGCCGGCCCAGGAGCGTCCCGGCACCTCCCTGGTGACGAGCAGGCCGGGACGGCATTCGAGCACTTCGGCCGCCGGAAGGCCCTGCTCCCGCAGCCAGCCGAGCCGCTCGCCCTCGCCGGCCAGGTCGGCCGACGGGTCGTCGGACTCCTTGCGGTAGACCCCGTTCCGCCTGCTGACGACCGCTCCGGACTGGCCGACCGTGACCCTCTCCCACACAGGACGAAGAGTTCCACATTCCGGCGTCCGGCGCGCGCGGATATTCGGAGGCCGGGGCGTGTGCGCCGGTGTTACGGTGCGGGGGCCGGCCGCGGGACTTCGGTGTGACTTCCGGAACGATGAGCGAGACGTTCGCGGAGCTGGTCGCGTGCGAGGACGTGCTGATGTTCGTCAACGCGGCGATCACCTCGACCGGGCAGCGGGAGTTCCACCACTATCCCGGCGACCAGCGGCTCAGCCTCGAATTCCTGCACGAGTACGTGCTGACGAATTACCGGGAGATGTACTCGGCCGTCCTCGCGCTGGACATCAACGACCACAATGCGGCGATCATCATTAGGAACCTGCTCGTGCGGGCCGGCGACGTCGAGCGGCGGAAGGCCGAAGGGCGCCTTATCGCGCGGCGGCTGGAAATGATGCCGCAGCACCGAGTCTACCGGGTTTTCCGGGAACTGAGGCGGCGCGGGGTGAACAACCGGCGGACGCGCGCCATCATCCGCGACTGGATGGCCGCCCGGCGCGACCCGGCGTTCGACTCGGTCAAATACCGGACGCTCGTGAAGGTCGCGGCACGGCACGCGCATCTGCGGCTCCGCGGTGAGCAGCGGAATTTCCTCTTCGCGCCGTTCACCGTGCAGGCGTTCGAGACGCCGATATTCGAGCAGTGGCGGCGCGCGCACTATGTGCAGGCGGCCGTTTACGAACTGCCGTACACGGTGGCGGAGGGCTTCGCGGCGACGCACGGGCCTCGGGCTCGACGTGCGCGGCCTGGAGGACGCGCTCAGGATCTTCGAGATCCATCCGGGGCAGTGCGGCGTGCTGGTCTACGTCGGCGACACGCTCGCGAGCGCCTTCGCCGTCCCGCGCCCGGACGACTACCGGGCCCTGCACCCGACCCTGGTCGAGGACCTCTTCGGCGAGCTGATCTACATGCACGGGCTGCTGGGAATGCCGGCGGGCGACCTGTCCGCGGGCCTCGACGACACCGAGGTCAAGTCGCTGGACGACCTGCGGACGGCGGCAGAGCTATGCCACGCCGAATGGGCCGAGTTCCACGACGAGGTCATGGCGGGCCGGCTCTTCGACGAGGACGGCTCACGCCAGGTCGTGCAGCGCCTGCACGGTTTCGAGCTCGCGCGGTCCCTGCCGTCGTTCGCGCTCGGCCGCGAGAACCACATCGGCGAGACCATCACCGGCGAGGACGGCCGGATCGCCTACCTGAAGACGTTCCGGCTCTCCGAGACGCAGGTCAGGCGCGGCTACCTGCTCAAGCGGCTGGCCGAGCACGACTGGCGGCTCGGCGCCACGGCGGCCGCGCTCGGCGCCGGCAGGGCGGGCCTGGCGCTGCGGCTTGAGCGGTCCGGGTTCGGCCACCTGCTGCGCCAGGACGTCCTCGACCACTACCGAGCACAGGCGAGGAAGGCCACCTAGGCGGGGGCAACCTGACAGGAGGTACGGGGACCGCGCGAGGACGGTCACCTGAGCCCGGCGAACAGGTCGTCCTCCTTGTCGGGGCCCTTGATACGGGAGTAGTGGCGGACGAACGACTCGAACGAGAACACCCTCCGCTGCATCTCCTCCGGCAGCCGCAGCAGGAAGATGTTCTCGCCCTGGCTCGCGTGCGCCTCCAGGGCCTTGCGCTTGGCCTCCACGTGCGCGGACACGTCCAGCGTGCTGGTGATCAGCTCGTCGGGGGTGCCGAAGTCCTCGGGCGGATCGAAGTCGATCTCCACGCCCGCGTCCTTGATGGCCTCGAACATGCGGCGGATGCCCGAGCGCGGGATGGCGGCGTAGTACAGCTTGTCCGGAATGCCGGTGCTTTCGGTGGCGGCGAGCGCGATGCGGTGCGCCTGGATGTGGTCGGGGTGCCCGTATCCGCCGTCCTCGTCGTAGGTGACGACGACCTGCGGACGGTACCGCTCCATCAGCTCGGCCAGCCGCCCGGCGGACTCGTCCAGCGGGATGTTCGCGAACGCCTGGGGGTCGTCGTTCGTCGACCAGCCCACCATGCCGGAGTCGCGGTAGCCGAGCAGCTCCACGTGGTCGATGCCGAGCAGCCCAGCGGACTCGCGGAGCTCGGCGAGGCGCCGCTCCGCCACCTCGGCCGCGTCGTGCCCCGGCTCGCCGGGCTTGACGCCGCCCGAGTCGTCGCCCTGCTCGCCGTTGGTGCAGGTCACCAGCACGGTGCGGACGCCCTCGGCGGCGCACCGCGCGAGCAGGCCGCCCGTGCCCAGCACCTCGTCGTCGGGGTGCGCGTGGACGGCCATCAGCGTGAGCTCGTGCTTCATCCGGGACTCCTCACGTCTCGGCCGTCCACTCTACGTCCCGGACGCCCGAGTTGATCACGTTTGGGAGGTGGACTCCGCGGCCGACAGGTCGTCCACCGTCAGCGGGTGCGCGGGCTCGTCGAACGGGTGCGTCGAGGACGCCTCCGAGCCGTCCACCACGAGCAGCTCGCCGGGGGCGAGGAGCCGCCAGGCTGGGTCGTCGTCCAGGCGCTCGCTGGCGAGGACGCAGGCGGGCGCGGGCTCCCGGTGCGCGGCGACCTTCATCCGGCCGGGCTCGCGGCCCGCGTCCAGGCGCCGGGTCGCGCCGGGTTCGCCTGGCTCGCGCAGTTCGTGCCGCAGCGCCCACAGCTCGTGCGTGCCGGGATAGCGCAGCGCCCACATCCGCCGCGACTCAGCCAGCAGGACGTTCAGCGCGAAGACGGGCAGCTCGGCGGCGATGCGCCGGACGGCCGCGACCAGCCCGGACGTGGTGTCGCCGTGCCGCCTGATCTCCGCCGTGATGTACGCGAACACCAGCTCGGAGTCGGTCTGCCCGCGGATCTGCGCGCGGTCCACGTCGGTCAGCCACGAGTCGAGGACGTCGAGGCCCCGCACCACGCCGTTGTGGGCGAACAGCCGGTCGTCCATGACGAACGGGTGGGAATTGTGGACGTCGGGCGCCCCCGTCGACGCGTACCGGACATGCGAGATGAACGTGTGCGACACGACCGCGCACGCCTCGGAGTTGAAGTCGGCGTCCTCGTACGCGGCGATCGGCGCGCGGTCGCGGACCGGCTCCTCGCCGAGCGAGAACCAGCCGAGGCCCGTCCCGTCCGGCATCCGGCGGCTCTGGGACCGCAGGCTGTCCGGGGCGTCGAGCAGCCAGAACGTGGCGTGGACCCGCGGCCCCCCGGTGGTCATCCCGAACAGTCGGCACATGACCGCACGATGCCCGCGCAGCCGCGACCTATTACTCGTCCCGGTCCCGGCAGGGGCGGCGCGACGAAAACGACCTTCGACGGGCGGGCTCCCGATGTCGTACGGTCACGGGTATGGGGTCGCCGCTGGTACTTCTCGACGTGGACGGGGTTCTCAACCCATTTGAGAGGCCGCACCGCGGATTCAAACGGCAGCGGTGCTCGCCGAACGGCATGACGTTCAAGCTGTGGCTCAATCCCGCGCACGGTCCGTCGCTGCTCGACCTGGCGGAGTCCACGGGCGCCGAGCTGGCCTGGGCGAGCTACTGGTGCGACAACGCCAACGTGTGGATCTCGCCCCGGGTCGGGCTGCCGGAGCTGCCGTTCGTCCCGATCCCGCAGTTCCCGGGCCTCGGCGAGGCGGGCACGCTCGGCGCGTGGAAGGCCCGGCACGTGGCCGCGTGGACGGAGGGCCGCCCGTTCGTCTGGTTCGAAGACGAGCCCGACGCCACCGAGTGCATCGCCGGGGAGCCGGACGTCGCCGAGCACCTGCTCGTGAAGATCGACCCGATGTCCGGCCTGACGGACGACCACCTCACGACCGCCAAGACCTGGCTTCACGCCCTGACCCGCTGACCGCGCCACCCCGGGCCCATCGGCGAACCGCCGCCGACCAAAGCTGACCGTCCGGGCGAAGCTGACCGTCCGGGCGAAGCTGACCGTCCGGGCGAAGCTGACCGTCCGGGCGAAGCTGACCGTCCGGGCGAAGCTGACCGTCCGGGCGGAAGCTGGGCTGTTCGGGCGAAACTGGGCCGTTCGGGTGAAGGCGACCGGTCGGGCGGAGCTGGGTCGGTCGGGGGTGTAGGTGGGCGGTGGGGTGAACCGGCGGGGCCCGGGCCGTGGAGGGTGCCGCGGGCCCCGCCGGAGCAGGAGAAGGAGCGGGTCAGCAGGTGCCGAGCAGGCGGCTGAGCGCCGACTTCTCCGCCGAGTCGAGCGTCAGCTCGTAGCGGTACTTCACATCGATCCAGGACCTGGCGTACATGCAGTGGAACGAGGCGCGCGGCGGCGTCCACTCGGCCGGGTCCTTGTCGCCCTTGGCCTGGTTGACGTTGTCGGTGACCGCCCACAGCTGGGAGCTGGTCAGGTCGTTGGCGAACGCCTGGCGGCGCGACGTCGTCCAGGACGAGGCGCCCGAGCGCCACGCCTCGGCGAGCGCCACCATGTGGTCGATGTCGACGTCGGACGCCTGCGTCCAGGTCGCGCCGTCGTACGGGCTGGTCCACGAGCCGGACGTCGGCGCGCAGTCCGACCCGGTCCTGACGTTGTCCCCGTCGCGCTTGAGGACGACCTCGCGGGTGTTGCAGTTGTTGCCCTGGTTGCTCCAGTGCGGGAACTTGTCCCGGTCGTAGCCGGAGTCGGACCCTTCGGCGCGGACGGTGAGCGCGGCGAGGTGCTGGGCCGCCGTCTCCGCGCCGGGTGGCGGCGGCGGGGCGGCGTTGGCGGTGGTGGCGGTGGTGGTGGCGAGCAGGATGGTGGCGGTGACGATGGCGGTGATCCCCGTGCGTCTCACGGAAGGCTCCTTCTTCGCTCTTGGGAGCAGGAGCCGTCAGTCTCGAACAGTTCGATAAACCGGAAATGTACGTTCGGTTAGCGGACGACACGATCAGGTAACGGCGTCGGCCGGAGTCGGCAGGCGGGGGAAGATCACCGGCGCGGAGGTGCCATTCGTCCAAGACCGCGCGCCGCGCGCTCCGTAGCGTCGGAGCAGGTCGACCACATGAAGGGGGAGCCGATCGTGTCGAAGACGGAGTCGTCGAAGACGGAGTCGAGGTCGCCGCTGCTGGACCTGGCCTTCGGGTACATGCCGGCGCAGATGATCCACGCCGCCGCCGAGCTGGGGCTGGCCGACGCCCTCGCCGCGGGCCCGCGGACGAGCGCGGAGCTGGCCGGGGAGACCGGCACGCACGCGCCGTCCCTCCACCGGCTGCTGCGCGGCCTCGTCGGGCTGGGCGTCGTCGAGCAGAAGGAGCGCGACCTGTTCGCGCTCACCGCGGAAGGGCAGCGGCTCCGCGCCGACGCCCCCGACTCGATCCGCTCGCTGATCAGGCTGTTCTGCGGCCCGGACGTGTGGCGCTCGTGGGGCGACATGACCGAGACCCTGCGGACGGGGGAGTACGCGTGGGAGCGCGTGACCGGCACGACGCCGTTCGAGTTCTTCGAGTCCGGGGCGAACGCGGAGCTGTCGGCGACGTTCAACGCGGCGATGTCCGAGCACACCCGCGCCGTCGCGCCGGGGATCGTCGAGGCGCACGACTTCGGCCGCTACGGGACGGTCGCCGACCTCGGCGGCGGCGACGGCACGCTGATCTCCGCGATCCTGCGCTCCCAGCCGGGGCTGCGCGGGCTGCTGTTCGACCAGCCGGCGGGGCTCGCCGCCGCGTCCGCGACGCTCGCCGATGTCGCCGACCGGGTGGAGGTCGTCACGGGCGACTTCTTCAAGGACGTGCCCGGGGGCGCGGACGCCTACGTCCTCAAGAGCGTCATCCACGACTGGGACGACGAGAGGGCCACCGCGATCCTGCGCAACTGCCGCGCCGCGATGCGGCCCGGCGCGCGGATCCTGCTGCTGGAGCAGGTCATGCCGGAGATCGTCACCCCGCAGACGCAGGGCGTCGTCCGCAACGACCTCAACATGCTCGTCTGCACCGGCGGACGCGAACGCACCGAGGCCGAGTTCCGGGCCCTGCTGGAAGGCGCCGGATTCACGGCCGTCGCGCTGACCGGGCCGATCCCGCCGTCCGACTACTACGTCATCGAGGCCGAACCACCGAGCTGATCGCGCGCTCGCGCCTCAGCGAGCCCTGCGCCTCAGCGAGCCCTGCGCCTCAGCGAGCCCTGCACCTCAGCGGACCTTGTGGGCTCGGTGAGGGCGGGCCCTGCGGTTGAGCGACGAGGCGCGGCGGTTGAGCGACGAGGCGCGGCGGTTCAGTGGCGGGTCCAGTCGGGCTGGACGAAGTCGGCGACCCTGGCGTGCCGTCCGAGCAGCACCACCTCGCGGAACTGCCACAGCATCGCGCCGGTCGGGGCGTGGACGCGCCAGTCCGGGCCCAGCCACATCTGCAGAAGATGCCCGCCGTCCGGCTGCGGCACCCACCTGGGCGTGTCGTCGTCGGCGAGCTTCCGCAGGCTCGTGTAGTGGACGGAGTGCACCTCGTCCGGGCTCGGCGTCAGCGGCCCCGGATCGTCCAGCACCACCACGATCGGCGTGATCGCGAACCCGGACGTGGCGGGGAAGTCGTCGAGCCGGCCGAGGACGTCGCCCGGCCCGGCCGTCAGGCCGATCTCCTCGTGCAGCTCCCGCAGCGCCGCCTCCTCGGGCGTCTCGCCGTCCTCCAGCCGACCGCCGGGCAGGCCCCACTGCCCGGCGTTCCGGCCCCGGTACGCGCGCCTGATCAAAATCACCGACGGAACACGAGCTTCGCTCGGCATCCCGTCCTCCAGCCCCCGCCCACCGCCAGTCAATCGACGAGCTCCGCTCGGCATCTCGTTGTGCTCCACGACGCACAGCACGACCCCGGCGCGCCGCAGCCCCGGCGCGTCCGGGACGGTCGTGTGCGCGAACGAGCCGAGCCGCTCGGCGGCGAGCGCGCGGAACGCCGGGAGGTCGTCGAACGGATCGAGGGGGACGGCCGTCATACGTCGATCTTGCCAGCCCCGCCGCCAGAGGTGCCGCCCGCGCCGCCCGCGTCACCCTCCCCGCTCGCGCCGCCCAAGGCGCCCGCGCTGTCCGCGCTGTCCGCGCCGTGGGACGCGCACGCGCCGGTCTCGCGAGCGTATCTGGCGGGAGGCGTCCCGACCGCCGTGGTGAAGTCGCGGGTGAAGTGGGCCTGGTCGGTGTAGCCCAGCTCGGCCGCCAGGCCCGCCCAGTCGACGGGCGTGCCCGCCTCGGCCCGTCCGGCGGCCTCCAGCATCCGGTACCGCCTGATCACCCGCTTCGGGCCGATCCCGACGTACTCGTGGAAGAGCCGCTGCAGCCCGCGCACGCTGAGACCCACGTCGGCGGCGAGCTCGTCCACCCGCACCAGGCCCGGCAGTGCCGCGATCCGCTCCACGATCTCCGCGGCCCGCTCGATGGACGGATCGGCCCCGGGACGCAGCCCGGCGAGGAACTCCGCCAGCAGCGCGACGGCGTCCTCCGCGCCGTCCGTGGCGAAGATCTCGTCGGCGAGCGCGAGGCCCGCCGCGCCGAACACCTCGTCCACGCCGGCGAACCGGCCGGTGAGCGCCGAGACCGGCCCGCCCGCGAACGGCCGGAAACCGCCGGGCCGGAACCCGACCCCCACCACGCGGCCGTCGTCGCCGATCTCCTCGACGAACTCGTCGCGCACGACGCCCACGATGCGCGCCCGTGTCCGCGTCCCGGTGAAGTAGCTCGTGAACGTCATGTGGACGTTCGGACGCGTGAGCAGCTTCTGCCGGTGCGGAGGCCGGCCCCGCAGATCCCAGTGCAGCACCCAGAGGAACTCGACGAACGGGACGAGCGGCGCCGGTGGCGCGATCCGCTCGACCTGGAACCGCTCCAGGCCCGTCCGCGCCCGCAGGATGCCCCGCGTGTCCTGGGGGAGGAGTCGTGCCATCACCCCAGGCTAGCCGTGTCGCGTTCGTACAAGACCGCAGGTCGCGGCACGCTCTAGCGTGCGAGGCACGTTCGAACACGCATACGAGGGAGAGATCGTGGATATCCGGAACCTCATGCTTCCCGCCTCCACGGCCGCGGCGAGGATCGTCCGGGAGGTCCCCGAAGAGCTGATGGACGCGCCCACCCCCTGCCCGGACTGGGACGTCCGGGCCCTGATCAACCACCTGATCTTCTGGACCGGACGGGCCGGGACCGCCGCGCGCAAGCTGCCGCCGACCGGCCCGGACGAGGGCCACGACTTCACCGCCGAGCCGGGCTGGGCCGACCGCTTCGAGGCCAAGGCACGCGCATCCGCCGAGGCCTGGCGGGACCCGGACGCCTGGACGGGCAACACCAGCCTCACCGGCGACAAGGACGGCATGCCCGCCGCGTTCATCGCCGGGATCCTCTTCGGCGAGTGCGTCCTGCACGGCTGGGACCTCGCCGTCGCCACCGGCCAGGACCCCGGCCTCCCGCCGGAGATCGTTCAGGCGGCCTGGGAGCAGACGGTGTCCACGGCGGAGATGAGCCGGGAGTACAAGGTGTTCGGCGAGGAGGTCCCCGTCCCTGAGGACGCGCCGCTGCTCGACCGCCTGGTCGGCCTGGCCGGACGCGACCCGCACTGGAAACCCTGACGACGTCGGGGGCCGGCGCACTCTACGCTGGGAGCATGTCTTCGACCTCTTCGATCCGCGTCCGCTTCGCCCCGTCCCCGACCGGCATGTTCCATGTCGGCGGCGCCCGCTCGGCGCTGTTCAACTGGGTGATGGCCGCGCAGTCGGGCGGGACGCTCGTGCTGCGGATCGAGGACACCGACGCCTCCCGCAACAGCCCCGAATGGACCGAGGGCATCATCCGCGCCCTGGCCTGGCTCGGGATGGACGGCGAGCAGTACGAGGGCCCCTACTTCCAGTCCGCCAACGCCGACCGGCACGCCGAGGCCGTCCAGACGCTGAAGGACCAGGGCCGCGCCTACTACTGCGACTGCACCCGCGAGGCCGTGATCGCCCGAACCGGCGACCAGCACAAGGGCTACGACGGCTTCTGCCGCGACCGCGGCCTGGAGCCCGGCCCCGGACGCGCCCTCCGCTTCCGCACCCCCGACGAGGGCCATACCACCGTCGTCGACCTGCTGCGCGGCAAGCCCGTCTTCGAGAACGCCCTCCTGGAGGACTTCGTCATCGCCCGCGCCGACGGGTCCGTCATGTTCCTGCTGGCCAACGCGGTCGACGACATGAGCCAGGGCATCACGCACGTCGTGCGCGGCGAGGAGCACCTGTCCAACGCGCCCAAGCAGCAGCTGCTGTGGGAGGCGCTCGGCAGCGAGCCGCCCATCTGGGCGCACGTCCCCGTCATCGTGAACGAGAAGCGGCAGAAGCTGTCCAAGCGCCGCGACAAGGTCGCCCTTGAGGCCTTCCAGGCCGAGGGCTACCTCGCCGAGGCCATGCGCAACTACCTGATGCTGCTCGGCTGGGCCCCGTCCGGCGACCGCGAGATCGTCCCGTGGGACGTGATCGTCGACGAGTTCCGCATCGAGGACGTCAACACCTCGCCCGCGTTCTTCGACGAGAAGAAGCTCCGCGCGTTCAACGGCGAGTACCTCCGCGCGCTGCCGCCTGAGAAGTTCATCGCCGAATGCCTCCCGTTCCTGCAGGACGCCCCGTTCGACGTGGACGTCGCCGTGTTCGCCGAGCTGGCGCCGCTGGCGCAGACCCGGGTCGCGCTGCTGTCGGAGATCGTCCCGATGATCGACTTCGCGTTCCTGGACGAGCCGCCGTCCGACGAGCAGTCCTGGAACAAGGCCATGAAGGAGCCCGCCGCCGCGATCCTCGCCGCGGCCGAGGCCGCCTACCAGGACGCCCCGTGGAACGCCGCCGAGCTGAAGGACCGGCTGGAGCGCATCGGCGCCGAGCACGGCCTCAAGCTCGGCAAGACGCAGGCGCCCGTCCGCGTCGCCGTCACCGGCCGCACCGTGGGCCTGCCGCTCTTCGAGTCCCTGGAGATCCTCGGCCGGGACCGCACGATCGCCCGCATCGCCGCGGCCCGGGCACGCCTCGCCGCACAGGCATAGCCGCCGGCCCGGGAAACCGCCAGCACGGGAACGGTCAAGGCGGGAAACCGTCAGGACGGGAACGGTCAGGACGGGGAACCGTCAGGACGGTTCGTCGCCGTCGAGGGTTTGGCGGAGGTCGGTGAGGCGGCGGTCCAGCTCGTCGAAGTCGGCGCGCAGGGACGGCGGCACGCGCTTGCCGACGAGCTCGGCCTGCTCCTCCACCGACTTCAGCCGGTCGCCGACGTGCCGCGGGGCCTCCTCGGGCCGTGACTGGAGGAGCGTCGCCTGCTCGCGGAGCAGCGCGGCCTGCTCCCGCAGCAGCGTCGTCTGGTCGCGTAGCTGCTTGTTCTTGGTGTGCAGCTCCACGAACACCGACACCTTCGCGCGCAGCACCCACGGGTCGAACGGCTTGGAGATGAAGTCGACCGCGCCCGCCGCGTAGCCGCGGAACGCGTAGTCGGGGTCGCTGTTCACCGCGGTGAGGAAGATGATCGGCAGGTCGCGGGTCTTCTTGCGGCGCTTGATGTCGCGGGCCGTCTCGAACCCGTCCATGCCCGGCATGACGACGTCCAGCAAGATCACCGCGTACTCGTCGGTGAGCAGCGCCTTCAGCGCCTCCTCACCGGACCGCGCCCGGACGAGGTCCTGATCGAGCGAGCTGAGGATGGCCTCCAGCGCGATCAGGTTCTCCTCGCGGTCGTCCACGAGCAGGATCTTCGCCTTGTCGTCCACGCGCGTCTCACTCCCGATCCGGTCCCCGCCACTCCCACGGCCGCGCCCCACGGCCACGACGACCCTGCCTGCCAGACGTCTCCTCTCCTCAGCGGACGATGGAGGGTTGCAGCCAGTTCCTCATCACGTCAAGGAGATGGTCCACGTCGACGGGCTTCGGCACATAGTCCGACGCGCCCGACTCCAGGCTCTTCTCCCGGTCGCCCTTCATCACCTTCGCCGTGATCACGATAATGGGCAGCTCCGCGAACTGCGGCATCTCCCGGATCGCGGCGGTGGTCGCGTAGCCGTCCAGGCCGGGCATCATCACGTCCATCAGCACGATCGCGACGTCCGGGTTGCGGTGCAGGACGTCGATCCCGGCCTGCCCGTCCTCGGCGTACAGGACCTCCATCCCGTAGCCCTCAAGGACGCTGGTCAGCGCGAACACGTTCCGGACGTCGTCGTCGACGATCAGGACCTTGCGGCCCGACAGGACGGTGTCGAGGAAGTCGGCGGGCGGCTCCTCCAGCAGCCCGTTCAGCGCCTGCTCAGGCTCCCCCGGACGCTCCGCGCCCGGCGGACGCCGCTCCAGCGCCAGCCCGTTCTCCCCGGGCGGGACGGACACCGACCCGGTCACCGCGCCGGTCAGCCCGCCGTTCGGGGGCACGCCCGGCAGCACGGCCTCGTGCGCGGCCGCCGCCTCGTCCGGCAGCGCCGACCTGCGGCGCCCGTCGCGCTCGCTGTACTGGGCGGGCAGGTAGAGCGTGAACACGCTGCCCCGTCCCGGCCTGCTCTCGGCGTGGATCTCCCCGCCGAGCAGCCGTGCGATGTTGCGGCTGATCGACAGGCCGAGGCCGGTGCCGCCGTAGCGGCGGCTGGTCGTCCCGTCGGCCTGCTGGAACGGCTCGAAGATCTCCTGCAGCTTGTCCGCGCTGACCCCGATGCCGGTGTCGATCACCCGGAAGGCGATCACGTCCGGGGTGTTCCACAGCGCGGGCAGCGTGAAGTCGATGTCGCCCGCCCGCTCGATCAGCAGCCGCACCTCGCCCTCCGCGGTGAACTTCACCGCGTTGGACAGCAGGTTCCGCAGCACCTGCTGCAGCCGCTGCTCGTCGGTGTGCAGCGTGGACGGGACGTCCGGCGCGACCTCGACCCCGAACTGGAGCCCCTTGTCGACCGACAGCGGCCGGAACGTCGCCTCCACGTAGTCGACGAGCGCCGACACCGCGATCCGATGCGGATGCGCCTCCATCTTCCCGGCCTCGACCTTCGCCAGGTCCAGGATGTCGTTGATCAGCTCCAGCAGGTCGGTGCCGGAGTCGTGGATCGTCTGCGCGAACTCCACCTGCCTGCCGGTGAGGTTGCCGTCCTGGTTCTCCGACAGCAGCTTGGCGAGCACGAGCAGGCTGTTCAGCGGCGTGCGCAGCTCGTGCGACATGTTCGCCAGGAACTCCGACTTGTACCGCGACGAGATCGCCAGCTGCTCGGCGCGCTCCTCCAGCGTCCGCCTGGCCTGCTCGATCTGGAAGTTCTGGATCTCGATCGCGCGGTTCTGCTGGGCCAGCAGCGCCGCCTTCTCCTCCAGCTCGGTGTTGGAGTGCCGCAGCTCGCCCTGCTGGCGCTGCAGCTCGTCCGACCTTTCCTGCAGCTCCTGCGCGAGCCGCTGGGACTCGCCGAGCAGCGCCTCCGTGCGGGTGTTGGCGCGGATCGCGTTCAGCGTCACCCCGATCGTCTCGATCAGCTGGCTGAAGAACGCCAGGTGGACGTCCGTGAACCGGCCGAACGAGGCCAGCTCGATCGCGCCGAGCACCTCGTCCTCGAACACGATCGGCAGCACGATGATGTTGACCGGGGACGACTCGCCGAGCCCCGAGCCGATCTTGACGTAGTCGGCGGGCGCGTCGCCGATCAGCAGCGGCCTGCGCTCCTGCGCCGCCTGCCCGACCAGCCCCTCGCCCAGCGCGAACCGGACGGCGCCCGCCCCGGCCGCCCCGGCGTCGTCCGCCCGGACGGACCGGACGGACCGGCCGCGCCGCGTCCCGTACCCGGCGATCAGCGCCAGCTCCGTCTCCTCGCCGCTGTTCTCCGCGAGGTAGAACGCGCCGTACTGCGCGCTCGCCGTCGGCGTCAGCTCCCGCATGATCAGGTCGGCGACCTGCTGGAGGTCCCGGTGGCCCTGCATCAGCCCGCCGATCCGCGCCAGGTTGGTCTTCAGCCAGTCCTGCTCCTCGTTGGCGCGGGTCGTCTCGCGCAGCGTCGCGACCATCAGGTTGACGTTGTCAGACAGCTCGGCGACCTCGCCGCGCGCCTCCACGGTGATCGTCCGGGTCAGGTCGCCGGTGGCGACCGCGCTCGCCACCTCGCCGATCGCGCGGACCTGCGTCGTCAGGTTGCCGGCGAGCTCGTTGACGCTCTCCGTCAGCTTCTTCCAGGTGCCGGACACGCCCTCGACCTCGGCCTGCCCGCCGAGCCGCCCCTCGATCCCGACCTCGCGCGCGACGCGGGTGACCTCGGACGCGAACGACGACAGCGTGTCCACCATCGTGTTCAGCGTCGTCTTGAGTTCGAGGATCTCGCCCTGCGCGTTCACGTCGATACGGCGGGTCAGGTCGCCGTGCGCGACCGCCGTCGCGACCTGCGCGATGTTGCGGACCTGGTAGGTCAGGTTGGACGCCATTCCGTTGACGTTGTCGGTCAGGTCCTTCCACATGCCGCCCGCGCCGGGCACGCGTGCCTGGCCGCCGAGCCGTCCCTCCGTGCCGACCTCGCGGGCGACGCGGCTGACCTCGTCCGCGAACGCCGACAGCGTGTCGACCATGGTGTTCAGGGTGGTCTTGAGTTCGAGGATCTCGCCCTGCGCGTCCACCTCGATCTTGCGGCCCAGATCGCCCTGCGCGACCGCCGTGGTGACCTGCGCGATCCCGCGCACCTGGTTGGTCAGGTTGTTCGCCATCGAGTTGACGTTGTCGGTCAGGTCGAGCCAGACGCCGCCCGCGCCGGGCACGATCGCCTGCCCGCCGAGCCGTCCCTCCGTGCCGACCTCCCGGGCGACGCGGCTGACCTCGTCCGCGAACGCCGACAGCGTGTCGACCATCGCGTTCACGGTGTCCTTCAGCTCCAGGATCTCGCCCTGCGCGTCCACCGTGATCTTCTTGCCGAGGTCGCCCTCGGCGACCGCCGTGGTCACCTGCGCGATGTTGCGGACCTGGTAGGTCAGGTTGGACGCCATCCCGTTGACGTTGTTGGTCAGGTCCTTCCACACGCCGCTCACGCCCGGCACGCGTGCCTGGCCGCCGAGCCGTCCCTCGGTGCCGACCTCGCGGGCGACGCGGGTGACCTCGGCGGCGAACGCCGACAGGGTGTCGACCATCGTGTTCACGGTGTCCTTGAGCTGGGCGATCTCGCCCTGCGCGTCGACCGTGATCTTCTTGGCCAGGTCGCCCTCGGCGACCGCGGTGGTCACCTGCGCGATTCCGCGGACCTGGTACGTCAGGTTGTTCGCCATCGCGTTGACGTTGTCGGTCAGGTTCTTCCAGACGCCGCTGACGCCCGGCACGTTCGCCTGGCCGCCCAGCTGCCCCTCCGTGCCGACCTCGCGGGCCACGCGGGTCACCTCGTCGGCGAACGCCGACAGCTGGTCGACCATCGTGTTCACGGTGAGCTTCAGCTCCTGCAGCTCACCGGTCGCCTCCACCGTGACCTTGCGGGTCAGGTCGCCCTTCGCCACCGCCGTGGTGACCTCCGCGATGTCGCGGACCTGGGACGTCAGCCGCGACGCCATCACGTTCACCGACGCGGTCACGTCCCGCCAGCGGCCGGTCATCCCGCGCGCCGGGGCCTGGCCGCCGAGCCGTCCCTCGGTGCCGACCTCCCGGGCGAACTGCGTGACCTCCCAGGTGAACTGGTCGAGCAGCTCCACCATGCCGTTGACGGACTTGGCCATGCGCAGCAGCTCCCCGCGCATCGGACGCCCGCGCACCCGCAGCTCGACCCGCTGGCTCAGGTCGCCGGCCGCGACGGCCTCCACGACCTGGCTCATCCCCGTCGACAGGTCGGTCAGCTTGTCGATGATCGCGTTGGCGTCCTCGACGGCGGCCGCCCAGGAGCCCCGCAGCGTCCCCGGCGTGAGGCGCCCGCGCAGCTGGCCCTCCCGTCCGATCTCCCGCCGGACGCGGGCCAGCCCCGAGGACAGCTCGTGGCCGTTCTGCCGGATCTCCTCCAGGATCGCCGCGGCCTCGGCCACGGCCCCCTCGCCCGGCACGTTCAGCTCCGACCTCGCCTTCCCGTCCCGGACGGCGATGAGCGCCTTGAGGAGCGGTTCGAGATCGGCGTCGCTGTAGCGCGGTGCGGTGTCGCGGTACCCGCCGGCGGGGCGGGCGCGAGACGCGGTACGCGGCATGCTCTTCATCCTCCTGGCCCGCGATTGTCGGCATCCGGGACGGCGGCGGGCGCCCGGATGACACGGACTCCTTCCCTGGGCCTCCTTCTGGCCGCACCCTGTACTCTACGTCCCCGTGCAGCACAGGACCCGGTCCGCGCGCCGCCGGTGAACGGACGGCGATGACCGTCCATCCGTCCTTGTAGCCTTCGTGTTACGGTCTGTCGTGGTGTGGCCGGGTGGTCGCACACCGAGGGCCGAGCCGGAGCTCGTCGTCTGATCGGTGGTGGGCGGGGGCTGGAGGACGGTGGGCCGGGCGCATCGCTCCCGCCCTCGGTTCACGGCTCTCGTGGTCGCGTGGCCGACCAGTCTGACACGATGGCCGGGCCAGGTAGTGACGCTTCGAACGAGGGACGACAGGTGGATCGGCAGACGGCGTCGGCGACGTTCCCGTCCGCCGCCGCGGCGGTGGCGGACGCGCGCCGGTTCGTCCGGAAGGTGCTCGCCGACTGGGGAATGGACGAGGTGGCCGACGACGCCGTCCTCGCCACCAGCGAGCTCGCCACCAACGCGATCGCCTACGCCGGCACGTCCTTCGAGGTCTCCTGCCACCTGGAGGCCGGCGACATCAGGATCGAGGTCCGCGACCGGCATCCGACCCGGGGCATCGAGATGCCCGGCGTCACCGCCTCCAGCGGGCGCGGGCTGCCGTCGATCTCCCGCCTCGCCGCGTCGTGGGGCGTCTCCTACGACCGTCGCACCAAGGGCGTCTGGTTCCGGTTGCCCAGGCCCGGCGCCTCCTCCGACGGGCCCGCGCTCTCCGGGACCTTGGCCGGCGACGACGCCGAACCCGATTCGGCCGCCGATGCCGCCGGGCCGTCCGCCGCCGACTCCACCGGGCAGGGCCGTCCCACAGGGCAGGGCAGGGCCGCCGCTGCGTCCGGCCTCCGGGCCGCCAGGCGCGACGCCGCTCGCGAATGGGCCCGCGAACGCATCGGACACGGCGCGGGCGATCCCGCCCGCGACGCAGCGGGCCCCGGCGGCCAGACCAGGGACGGACGGCTCGCCGAAGGCGTGGGCGAGATCCCCGTCGCCGGCGACCGCCTCCTGCGCTCCCCAGCCGCATTGGAATCCATGGAGGACGGCGTCGCCACCGTCCGGGAGGTCCTCGGCGCGGAGGGCGCCGCCGTCCTGCTGACCGAGCGCGACGGCCGGCTGATCATGGGCGCGTCCGCCGGGACCGCGGCCGAGATGCCGCTCGGCGAGCTGTCGGTGGCCGGTCTCGGACCCGCCGCCCGCGCCGGGTCCGCCTGGGTCGCCGCCGACGCCTCCGATCCGACCGCCGCCGCGCTGCAGGCCAGGTCGCTGGCCGCGGCGCCGCTGGAGTCCCAGGGACGCCTCACCGGGCTCGTGGTGGCCGTCTCGTCCGTTTCCGGCCGGTTCGCCGAGGCCGACGGCGTCCGGCTCGGCCGCCTCGCCGACGAGATGTCCCTGTCCCTGGAGAAGGCCCGGGTCGGGGAACTGGAACGGTCCTGGCGCGGCTGGCTCAGCTTCGTCGCCGAGGCCAGCGACCTGCTCGCCGGCACCCTCGACCAGGAGCGCACGATGGCGCTCGTCGCGCAGCTCGTCGTGCCCCGCCTCGCCACCTGGTGCGCCGTCTACACCGTCTCCGAGTCCGAGCCCGACCGGCTCGCGTACGTGTGGCACGCCGACGAGAACCGCGCCGACGGCCTCCGCGAGCTGCTCGAACACGCGGGCGCCGCCCCGCCGACCGACGTCCCTGGCCCCTGGAGCGGGCTCGCCACCGCGCCCGGCGACGTCCGCGCCGCCGCCGGCGACACCGCCGCCGACCAGGTCTACGCGTTCCCGCTGATCGCCCGCGGCCGCCGCATCGGCACCATCGTCATCGGCCGCCCGTCCGGCGACCGGTTCCCCCGCAGCGCGATCGAGCTGGCCGAGGAGCTCAGCCGCCGCGCCGCCCTCGCCGTCGACAACGCGCGCCTCTTCTCAGCCCAGACCGCCATGAGCAGCGCGCTCCAGCGCAGCCTCCTGCCGCCCGGCATCCCCGAGATCCCGGGCCTGGAGGTCGCGGTGGTGTACGAGCCGGCGGGCGAGGGCAGCGAGGTCGGCGGCGACTTCTACGACGTCTTCGAGAGCGGGCTGCGGCCCGGCGACCCAGCCCCGGCGTCCCGCTGGCGGTTCGCCATCGGCGACGTCTGCGGCACCGGACCCGAGGCCGCCGCCGTCACCGGGCTCGCCCGGCACGCGCTGCGCATCCTCGCCGCCGAGGACATGTCCGTCCCCGCCGTGCTCGCCCGCCTCAACCGGCTGATCCTCGGCGAGGGCGAGCGCGGGCGGCTGCTCACCCTGCTGCACGGCGAGATCGCCGCCCGGCGCCGCCGCGACGGCGTGACGATCAGGCTGACCAGTGCCGGACACCCGCCGCCGCTGATCCTCGACCCGGACGGCGGCGTCCGCGAGGCCGCCTCGCCGCAGCCGCTGCTCGGCGTGTTCGACGGTGTCGAGTTCCACACCGACACGGTCGACCTGCGGCGCGGAGAGGTGCTGCTCTGCGTCACCGACGGCGTCACCGAGCGCCGCTCCGGGCTCCGGCTGCTCGGCGACGGCCACGGGCTCGAACGCCTCCTCGCCGGCTGCACCGGGCTCAGCGCCGGCGCCGTCGCCGCCCGCATCCAGCGCGCCGTGCGCGACTTCGGGCCCGAGCCGTCCAACGACGACGTTGCCCTCATCGTTCTGCGGGCGTCATGATGGAGACCAACAATCGGTAAGGTGGGGTGGCGTGGGGCTTGCCTTGCACACGACACGACAGGACGGCCGCGCGACCATATCGGCGCGCGGCTCGATCGACCTGCACTCCTCCGACGAGCTGCGGTCCCGGCTGACCGAGCTGGTGGACGTCGGCGAGCGGGCGGTCGTGGTCGACCTCACGGCGGTCGACTTCTGTGACTCCTCCGGTCTGAACGTCCTCGTCCGGGCGTACAAGCACGCGCGCGCGCAGAACGCGACGCTGACCGTCACCGGCGCCTACGGCCGGGTCGAGAACGTGCTGCGGACCACGGGCCTCGACCGCTTCCTGATCGAGGACCCGGCGGAGGAGGCTCCCGCCGATGGACGGTGAGGGGAACGCGATGAAGAACGGCGAGCGGGCGGGGTGACCGACCCGATGACCGAGACGACACTGCGGGCCGCGCCCCAGACCGAGGCGGTCGAGTACGCCCGTCGCCTCGCCGCCCGCACGATGCGCACCTGGGCCCTGATGGACCGCGAGGAGCTCGTCACCGCGATCGTGGCCGAGCTGGTCGCCAACGCCGTCCGGCACGCCGGAACCGCGCTGGAACTGCGGCTCCTGCGCGGTGCCGGGCGGATCCGCGTCGAGGTCCGCGACCGCGCGGCGCAGCTGCCGCGGCTGACCGTCCCCGGCCCGCTGGACGAGTCGCACCGCGGCCTGTTCATCGTCGACCGCTTCGCGAACTCCTGGGGCGCGGACCCCGTCACCGGCGGCAAGGTCGTCTGGGCCGAAGTCGACATCTGACGCCCCGGCGGCGCCATGTTTCGACGCTGGAACGTGCCGTCACGGAAACCTCACGGCCCCGGGCGGTCCGAACAACCGGACTTGCGGTGACGATCAGCCGGACTTGCGGTACAGCTCCGCCACCATGAACGCCAGATCCAGTGACTGGCCCCGGTTGAGCCGCGGGTCGCAGGCCGTCTCGTACCGCTGGTGCAGATCGGTCTCCGCCAGGCCCTGCCCGCCGCCGACGCACTCGGTGACGTCGTCGCCGGTGAACTCGATGTGGATGCCGCCCGGATGCGTCCCGAGCGCCCGGTGGACCTCGAAGAACCCGGCGACCTCGTCCAGAACGTCGTCCAGCCGCCGCGTCTTGTGGCCGCTCGGGGCCTCGAAGGTGTTGCCGTGCATCGGGTCGCACAGCCACGCCACCGGGGCGCCGCTCTGGCGCACCTTCTCGATCAGCGGCGGCAGCGCCTTCCGGATCCGGCCCGCGCCCATGCGGGTGATGAACGTCAACCGGCCCGGCTCCTGGTCGGGGTTCAGCCGCTTCATCAGCGCGATGGCGTCGTCGGCGGACGTCGTCGGACCGAGCTTCACCCCGATCGGGTTGCGGATGTGCCGCAGGAACTCGACGTGCGCGCCGTCCAGTTGCCGGGTGCGCTCCCCGATCCACAGGAAATGCGCCGAAACGTCGTAGGGCAGGCCGTTGCGGCTGTCGATGCGGGTCAGCGCCCGCTCGTACTCCAGCAGCAGCGCCTCATGGCTGGAGTAGAACTCCACCTCGTGGAACTCGTCGGGGTCCGCCCCGCACGCCTGCATGAACGTCAGCGCCCGGTCGATCTCGCCCGCGAGCCGGTCGTAGCGGCGGCCCGCCGGGCTCTGCGCGACGAAGTCCTGGTTCCAGGCGTGCACCTGCCGCAGGTCGGCGTACCCGCCCTTGGTGAACGCCCGGCACAGGTTCAGCGTCACCGCCGAGCAGTGGTACGCCTTCAGCAGCCGGTTCGGGTCGTTGCGGCGGGACTCGGCGTCGAACCCGAGCCCGTTCACCGCGTCGCCCCGGTACGCGGGCAGCTCCACGCCCCCGCGCACCTCGACGGGCTTCGACCGCGGCTTGGCGAACTGCCCCGCCATCCGGCCGATCTTCACGACCGGCACGCTGGCGGCGTAGGTGAGCACGACCGCCATCTGCAGCAGCGTCTTCAGCTTGTTCTTCACCGCGTCGGCGTTCGACCCCTCGAACGTCTCGGCGCAGTCGCCGCCCTGCAGGACGAACGCCTCGCCGCGCGCGACGTCCGCGAGCTGCGCCTTGAGCTGGTCGCACTCGCCCGCGAAGACCAGCGGGGGCTGCGCGGCCAGTTCGGCCGCGACCGCGCGGATCTCGGCGGGATCGTCCCAATCGGGCTGCTGGAGTGCGGGGAGGGCGCGCCAGGCGTCCAGGTCCCCGATGGCGGAGGTACTCACGCTGAAAGGCTATGGCACGCCCGAGCCTCCCGGACGACCTGTTCAAGTGCGGCAGCGGCCAGAACCGGAAACCCGGCACGAACGGACAAAGCCACGAACGCGCGGACACCAACGATCCGACACGAAAGGGCGGACCCGCCGCCGAACGAAAGGCGCGAAAGGCGACGGCCGTGAAAGGGCGGCAGGAACGCGGACGTGGCGGGCACTCAGACGGGCGAGCACGCAAACTGGCAGGGACGCGGATGGGGCGGAGACGCGGGCGGGGCAGGGACGCGGGCGGGGCAGGGACGCGGACGGGCGGCCCCGGGCTTCCCGGAGCCGCCCGTTCCGTCGATTACGGGACGTGCGGTTCGGTGGTGCTCAGGCCGCCCTGCTTCCGGCGGAAGCGCGCACGGGCTCCGGGCCGGTGCCCGGCCCGCCGCCCGCAAGCGTCCGGCGGCCGCTCAGGTCGGCCTCGTTCGCGAGCTGCCGCAGCCGCCGCAGCGAACGGTCGGTGATCTGCCTCACCCGGTTGTGGCTCAGGCCGTACCGGGCGCCGATCTGCGCGTACGAGAGCGGCTGGCCGCTGTCCATCCCGAAACGGGCCCGCAGGATCGCGGACTCGCGTTCCGGAAGCCGCTCCAGCAGCCGTCCGAGGCCCTCGATGTCGTCCAGCGCGAGGATCTCGGCCTCCGGCGTCACGGCCTCCGGATCTTCGAGCAGGTCTCCCATCGGCGTCTCGCCCGCGTCGTCGACGGTCGCGTCCAGGCTCGCCGGGTCGCGCCGCCAGCGCAGCAGCTCGTCCACATGGTCGGCGTCGGCGCCCAGCACGGCGGCGAGCTCGTCGCGGTTCGGCTCCCTGCCGAGCTCACGGCCGAGCTGCCGCTCCGCGCGCCGCAGCCGCGAAAGCTCCTCCTCCACGTGGACGGGCAGCCGGATGGTGCGGGCGGTATGGCTGAGCCCCCGCCCGATCGCCTGCCTGATCCACCATGTCGCGTATGTGGAGAACTTGAAGCCGCGGCGGTAGTCGAACTTCTCCACCGCGCGCATCAGCCCCAGGTTCCCCTCCTGAATGAGGTCGATGAGGGGCAACGAGTCGGTCGGATACTTCCGGGCGATCGAGACCACGAGGCGCAGATTGGCCTCGACGAAGCGCTGCTTGGCGCGCAGCCCCGCCGCGGTCAGCTCCTCCAGCTCCTCGCGGGACGCGCCCTCGGGCACGTTCCCCTCCACGAGAAGTTGTTCGGCGTACAGGCCCCCTTCGATCGCCTTGGCCAGATCGACCTCCTCCTGCGCGTCGAGCAGGGGGGTGCGGCCGATCCGGTCCAGGTACGCCCCGACAAGGTCCTTGTCCGGGACGTCGACCCTGTCGCCCTTGGTACGGGTTGCAGCCATCCTGACCCTTCTCCGGTGCGATCTCCCTAAGAGGAGAACGCTAATTACCGCTCTGTGATTCCCGGGTGGGGAATACTGCGAACCTGTCAACCGCTCTAGGACCTGATACCCCGACTGAGGAGAAACCGACATGGCGACGGTCACACTCACCGTGGAGAACTTCGATGAGGTCGCCCAGGGCGACGGGATCGTCCTGGTCGACTTCTGGGCGGAGTGGTGCGGACCGTGCAAGAGGTTCGCGCCCGTGTTCGAAAGGTCCGCGGGCAAGCACGACGACATCACCTTCGCCAAGGTCGACACCGACGCCGAGCCCGAGCTGTCGGAGCGGTTCGGGATCAGGTCGATCCCGACGCTGATGGCGATCCGCGACGGCATGATCGTCTTCGCTGAGCCAGGCGCGCTGCCTGAGACGGTGCTGGAGAATGTGATCGAGCAGGTCAGGGGCCTCGACATGGAGGACGTCCGGCGGCGCGCCGAGTCCTGAACCGTGTCCTGTAGCGGCCAGTTCACCGGCCGCGACGGGTGGCCCGCCCGGGAAGCGCCGCTGACGACCGGACGGCGTGTGGACGGCGCGACGGCAAAGAACCGTGCGGTACCGCCCGTTCCGCGGCCATCATGCAGGATGATGGACGCGTGCTCGCCGATGTCGTCCGATACCTGGTGTGCCCCGTGTGCGGAGCGGATCTCGAACTGGCTGACCGCGGACTGCTCTGCCCTGGCGGGCATACCTTCGACATCGCGCGGCAGGGTTACGCGAACCTCCTGCCGGGCAATGCCCGTCCGGGGACGGCGGACACACCCGAGATGGTCCGCGCGCGCGACGAGTTCCTCAGCGCGGGCCACTTCACGGCGCCGGCGGACCGGCTCGCCTGGAGCGTGTCACGGGCTCGTCCGGCCTTCGTCGTCGACGCGGGCGCGGGGACCGGGCACTACCTGAGCCGGATACTCGACCGGTCACCGGACACGGTCGGCCTCGCCCTCGACATCTCCAAACACGCCGCCCGCCGGGCGGCCAAAGCGCACCCACGCGCCGGCGCCGTCGTCGCGGACCTGTGGCGGCCCCTTCCCCTACGCGACGGCGCGGCCGACACCGTCGTCAACGTCTTCGCGCCGCGCAACGCCGCCGAGTTCCATCGGGTACTCCGGGACGACGGGCTGCTCTTCACGGTGACGCCGTCGCCCCGGCACCTCGGCCCGCTCGTGGAGTCGCTTGGCCTGCTCTCGATCGACAAGCACAAGACCGAACGCACCGACGCCGCCCTCGCCGGATACTTCAAGCTGGACTCGCGCCAGGAACAGGAGACCGAGGCCGTCCTGACCCACGAGGAGATCATCACGCTCGTGGGCATGGGGCCCAGCGCACACCATGTACCGGCCGAGCAGCTCCGGGAACGGCTCGTCCGGCTACCCGATCCGCTCCCAGCACCCCTGTCGTTCGTCCTGTCGGCCTACCGGCGGTTGGAATAAGCGCTCGTCCGCGCCCTACGTGAGCCCGCCGAGAACCTGTGCCACCTCGCCCGGCTGCGTCGACGCCCCCGACTCCGCGCAAGTCGACGACCTTGAAACTGAACAAGGACAAGCCCCTGCGGCCCCTTCCGCAGCAGAAGGCGCCGGAACACCCTGTCCCGCGCGAAGCCATACGACATGAGAATCGCCGAACACTGCCACAACCACCCGCTGACACGTCACCCACCCAATGAAGCGTCGCGCCCTCCAGCCTTTCCGCCTTTCCAACTCGCTGACCACAGGGACGCGCGGCACCGCCCCAGCCGCCCGCCGCCCGCCGCACGGTGGACGATGGCCCGGAGAGTCGCGGCGTGGGGACGACCACTGCTTCTCACACGTGTGGTCCGGTGACGGCCCGCAAGGCGCACCGAGACGAGCACCGGTGGACGTCCGGCGTCCGAGAGTGGCCGGACGACCGCCTCCTGCCTGAGTTGTGCGGCCGCCAGCCGCAGGTTCACGAGCACCGCGCCGCTGCTCAAATGCAGGTCCCGTCCGACCGGGCCGCGCACCTGCCGGACCCCTCAACCGGGTCAGCGTGCATTTCGATCGGGCGGCACGACCATCGAACGGCCACGCGAGCGTGTACGTCGCTGTTCGTCGGCCTCATCGTCGCTGCGACCACCACCCGTTCCGCCGAAGCGCGAATGGCGACAGGCGCGTTCACAAGGTCTACCTTCCGACCTCGACTCGCTGGTCCTGCCGGGAACCACCGCGCACCCGCGACACCGGACTCTTTGGACCACGTCGACTGTGAACAATGAGGTCAGAGGTAGGTTTGCTGCTCCTGCTGAGGAGGGGCAGCGGCCGCGATTTGACGGCCCCCGCCGGTGCCCTTAACGTTTCCGCTGCCCGAGAGATGCGGGACGCCATCAGGCGGCCGGTCTCGGGAAGCAGGCCTCAGAAAGCGGTTCGAGCTGCGTTCGGACTGTTGTAAGATGGCCCGCACAGCCTGAACCGGGATGCAGGACGCCGTGAGGTGGCCGGCCCGTAGGGCGTCTCCTCCGTAGCGATCTTGGCGGGTCTTTGGGCTCGCGGGGTTTTGTTGCGTGTGGGAACTTTGGTTCGTCTCCGTCCGTCAAAAAGATCTTCGTTGATCGGGTTGACAGCGGCGGCGATTCGGGTAAATTAGAAGGGTTGCCCCGGAGCCGGGGCCTGCGGGAGCGGGTTCACGGCGCGGTGGGTGTCCGTTTCTTGAGAACTCAACAGCGTGTTAAAAGCCAGTGCCTTTATACGGCCGGGTCTGTTTTTGGATCGGGCCGTCCCCGCAACCATCCCTTTTTGGGGGGTGGTTGGGGATTTCTTTGAGGCAATGCAACCCTCCTGGTTTGGGGGGTTGTGGTGCTGGGATTGTTTTCCGAGGTTTGGCCGGCCGGGGGTTCGCCCTTCTGGTTTGGTCGTTTGGCCTTAATGGAGAGTTTGATCCTGGCTCAGGACGAACGCTGGCGGCGTGCTTAACACATGCAAGTCGAGCGGAAAGGCCCCTTTCGGGGGGTACTCGAGCGGCGAACGGGTGAGTA